>NZ_JBLKCZ010000001.1:364860-642827 GCF_047530595.1 Enterobacter sp. 01-M-02-SI-ECC
AATATGGCGGTGAGGGGGGGATTCGAACCCCCGATACGTTGCCGTATACACACTTTCCAGGCGTGCTCCTTCAGCCACTCGGACACCTCACCATATTGTTTTGCTGCCTGACCGCTTGGGGGGCAACGGGGCGCTACTATAGGGAGTTGCGCTAACACGGTCAAGCAGATTTTCAGCTTTAGTGCCTGTTCGGTTAAGCATTAATCAGCTCCACGGTTTTTACGTCGTGGAGCAGAGGATTAACGCTGTGAATCGAGCACTTCGCTGTTTTTAACCACCTCCTGTGCTTTGCCGTAGCTTTCGATCAACAGCCGGTAAGCCGGGAAGATGTGGGTATACACCTCAGCCCACTCAGCCGCGTCCTCACGGTTCCAGGTTCGCTGGATCTCGGAGGCCACCGCCGCCGTATCCATCGGAACCACGCCGGCCTGCACCAGGCGCGCCAGGGTGATCTCCTGCGCCATTTTGCTGTAGGCACCTGAGGCATCAATCACCGCAAACACTTTATAGCCGTCCGCCACCGCGCTGATTGACGGGAAAGCCATGCAGACGCTGGTGATTGTGCCCGCGATAATCAACGTCTTACGCCCTGTCGCTTTCACCGCCGCCACAAACTCCGGGTTATCCCAGGCGTTGATCTCGCCTTTACGGGCAACATACTGCGCATGCGGCGCGTTGGCGTGGATCTCCGGGATAAGCGGTCCATTCGGTCCCTGTGGGACGGACGCGGTGGTGATCACCGGGATCTTCGCCAGGGGAGCGATTTTTGCCAGCGCAGCCGCACGGGCGCGCAGTTCCGGCATTGGCATATCCCCAACGGTCTGGAACAGACCGCTCTGGTGATCGATAAGCAACATCACCGCATCGTTCACATCAATAACCGGACGTGTGCCATTAAAATTCGCAGGTGTAGACATTATCTTTTCCTTTATTACGTTCAGATCCGGCCGAAGCGGCCGGAGTTAAAATCACGAATGGCTTCGTTGATTTCGCTTTTACTGTTCATCACAAACGGGCCATAGCCCACGATGGGTTCATTCAGCGGCTCGCCGGCCATCAGCAGCACTTTGGCATCGCTGTTCGCCTCCAGGTGCAGTTTGTCGCCTTCCTGGCTCAATACGACCAGCTGAGCTTCACCCGCCTGCGTTGTGCCGTTCACCGTGATGTTGCCTTCAAGCACGACCAGCGCGGTGCTCCAGCCTTCGGGCTGATTGAGCGTCAGGTGGCTTCCCTGGTTCAGCGCAATGTCCCAGACGTTGAGCGGTGAGAAGGTGTGCGCCGGGCCGGTTACAGCCTCGTAGCGACCGGCAATGACCCGCAGCGAACCGCTGTTGTCCGGTAGCGTCACGGTCGGGATCGCATCCTTCGTAATGCTCTGGTAGCCCGGAGCCGCCATCTTGTCTTTGGCCGGCAGGTTGACCCAAAGCTGCATCATTTTCAGTTCTCCGCCTTTCTGCGAGAACGCGCTGGAGTGGAACTCCTCGTGCAAAATGCCTGCACCTGCCGTCATCCACTGCACGTCGCCGGGGCCAATGACGCCGCCTTTGCCCGTAGAATCGCGATGCTCCACTTCACCGGAATAGACGATGGTGACCGTTTCAAAACCCCGGTGAGGGTGTTGGCCTACGCCGCGTTTCGCCCCATCTGCCGGAAAGGTGTACGGGCCCGCGTAGTCCAGCAGCAGGAACGGGCTTAGTGGCTCGCCGTGCGTCTGATAAGAGAACATTGAACGGACCGGGAAACCATCGCCAACCCAGTGCTGGCGGGGAGCGGTATAAACGCCTGTTACGTTTTTCATGATTAACTCCTGATGTTCTGTCGATGTAATTAGCTTATATTCAGAGTTAATATCCCGGTAGATAGTGAAAATGGCATTCACTGTTCTTAAAATAGAACAATGAGGATTTATGCAGGATCTCAATGACTTCGTCTGGTTTGTGAAGGTGGTGGACTACGGTGGCTTTGCCGCAGCGGGAAGGGCGCTTGATCTGCCAAAGTCCAGGCTAAGCCGCCGGATAGCGCAGCTGGAAGAACGCCTTGGCGTGCGGCTTATGCACCGAACAACCCGACAGTTTACGGTGACCGAGGTCGGGCAGACCTTCTACCAGCACTGTAAAGCGATGATGGTAGAGGCCGAGGCCGCGGAGGAAGCCGTTGCGGCACTGCAGGCTGAACCGCGCGGTGTTGTCAGAATTACGTGCCCGATAACTCTGTTGCATGTCCACGTGGGTCCGATGCTGGCCAGATTTATGGCGCGCTACCCCGGGATCAGTCTTCAGCTTGAGGCGACCAACCGGCGGGTAGACCTGGTGGGTGAGGGGGTTGATATCGCTATCCGCGTACGCCCGCGTCCGTTTGATGACAGCGACCTGGTATTAAGGGTGCTGGCTGACAGGGGTCATTGTCTGGTCGCCGGTCCGGCCTTAATTCAACGCCTGGGCGAACCCGTTGTGCCATCTGAACTCAGCGCCTGGCCCGGGTTAAGCATGAACGAGGGGAAACATATTCATAAATGGGCGCTGTCAGGTCCCGGAGGTGCCAAAGCGGAGATCCATTATCACCCCCGATTGATTACCACCGATATGCTGGCGCTACGTGAAGCTGCCATGGCCGGCATCGGCGTGGTGCAACTGCCGATTTTGATGGTCAAGGACCAGCTGGCGTCAGGGGAACTGGTACGGGTGCTCAACGCGTGGGAACCCCGACGGGAAGTGATTCACGCGGTTTATCCTTCGCGGCGCGGCCTGCTGCCGTCGGTCAGGACGCTGGTGGATTTTCTGACCGGAGAGTATGCGCGGATGGTGGAAGAGTAATACTTCCCTCTCCCCTGGGGAGAGGGGAAGGGTGAGGGGGGGATTGACTCGCTTCGCTAGCCCTACGGGCAGCCTGTTCGCTTCGCTCTCAGTCTGTCCAACTGGCTGTCGCCAGTTGTCGAACCCCGGTCGGGGGTTCTCATCCCCCCTTTCTGGAGAATATAAAAGAAAAAAGCCCGTACTTTCGTACGAGCTCTCATCTTAAATATGGCGGTGAGGGGGGGATTCGAACCCCCGATACGTTGCCGTATACACACTTTCCAGGCGTGCTCCTTCAGCCACTCGGACACCTCACCATATTGTCATCCCGTTGTTGCCGGGACGGGCGCTAATGTAAGGAAAAGCCGAACTGCCGTCAACTCACTTTTTCAGTAATTTAGCGCGTTTAGACAAACTTCAAGCAACCTGACTCCTAAATGTGCACAAAGCGCCTCTTTTATCAGCAACGCGGTTTCCTGATAAATTTGTTATGCTGGCAATCCACTTGAAAACGAAAACAAAACAGCGCAATAAGAGGCAGGAATGACCATGGATATTCTCTTCTATCACCCTACATTTGATACCGCTTACTGGATTGACGCACTTTCGGCGGCGCTGCCCGGCGCACGCGTACGCGAGTGGAAGCGTGGCGATAATGAACATGCTGATTATGCACTGGTCTGGAACCCGCCGGTTGAGATGCTACAGGGGCGCAAACTGAAGGCGGTTTTTGCGCTGGGGGCGGGCGTTGATTCGATCCTCAGTAAACTGAAAGCGCACCCAGAAATGCTGCCTGAAAATATTCCGTTGTTCCGTCTCGAAGATACGGGAATGGGCCAGCAGATGCAGGAGTATGCCGTGAGCCAGGTGCTGCACTGGTTCCGCCGCTTCGACGATTATCAGGTCTTTAAACAGCAATCCCACTGGGAGCCGCTGCCGGATTATCGACATGAAGATTTTACCGTTGGGATCCTCGGCGCGGGTGTGCTCGGCTCAAAAGTGGCAGAAGCTCTCGCTCCGTGGGGCTTCCCGCTACGTTGCTGGAGCCGCAGCCGTAAGGACTATCCGGGCGTTGAGAGTTTTGCCGGAACGGATGAGCTTCCGGCCTTTCTGAAAGGCACGCGTGTGCTTATTAACCTGCTGCCGAATACCGCCGAAACGGTGGGCATTATCAATAGTACTCTCCTGAACCAGTTAGCCGAGCAGAGCTATTTAATGAACCTCGCGCGCGGGGTCCATGTCGTGGAAGGCGATCTGCTGAAGGCGCTGGAAAGCGGAAAGCTCAAAGGCGCCATGCTGGATGTCTTTAGCCGTGAGCCGCTGCCCGCGGAAAGTCCGCTGTGGTCGCATCCACGCGTCGCGATGACCCCGCACGTGGCTGCCGTGACGCGTCCGGCAGAAGCGGTGGCGTATATATCCCATACCATCAGCGAAATGGAAAAGGGTAACGCGGTCACCGGACAGGTCGACAGACAGCGCGGCTACTGAGAGAAACCCGGCGTTCGCCGGGTTTTTGCTAATATTCGCCGCTGATACCTGCTATCCTTTGGAAAAACCGCAGAGGAGAGAGAGATGTATCCCGTTGACCTGCATATGCACACCGTCGCCAGCACTCACGCGTATAGCAACCTCCATGATTATATCGCCCAGGCGAAGCTTAAAGGCATCAAGCTGTTCGCGATTACCGATCATGGCCCGGACATGGCGGATGCGCCGCACTACTGGCATTTTGTGAATATGCGGATCTGGCCACGCCTGGTGGACGGTATTGGGATACTGCGCGGCATTGAGGCGAACATCAAAAATACCGACGGTGAGATCGACTGCACCGGCCCGATGCTGACGTCTCTTGACCTTATCCTCGCCGGTTTCCATGAGCCGGTTTTCCCTCCCCAGGATAAAGACACCAACACCGCGGCGATGATTGCCACCATTGCCAGCGGCAATGTGCACATTATCAGCCATCCCGGTAACCCGAAGTATCCGATTGATATTCAGGCTGTCGCGCAGGCGGCAGCGAAGCACCGCGTGGCGCTGGAGATTAATAACTCCTCCTTTGTTCACTCGCGTAAGGGCAGCGAAGCCAACTGCCGCGACGTGGCGGCCGCCGTGCGTGACGCGGGTGGCATGGTGGCGCTGGGATCAGATTCTCATACCGCGTTTACGCTGGGTGATTTCAGCGAGTGCCTGAAAGTGCTGAATGATGTTAACTTCCCGGAAGCGCAAATCCTGAACGTGACCCCACGCCGCATGCTCAATTTCCTCGAGTCGCGCGGAATGGAGCCGATTGCCGAATTTGCCGATCTTTAATTGTGTAATGGAATCATAAAAATGAACGAGTTTTCCATCCTCTGCCGCGTGCTGGGTACGCTCTATTATCGCCAGCCGCAAGACCCGCTGTTGGTTCCGCTCTTTACGTTAATTCGTGAAGGCAAACTGGCGCAGAACTGGCCGCTGGAACAGGATGATTTACTGGAACGTCTGCAAAAAAGCTGCGACATGCAGCAGATTGCGACGGACTACAATGCGCTGTTCGTCGGCGATGAGTGCCGCGTTTCGCCATACCGTTCAGCCTGGCAGGAAGGGGCAACGGAAGCGGAAGTCCGCGCGTTCCTCTCCACGCGCGGTATGCCGCTGAGCGATACGCCGGCCGATCATATCGGTACGCTGCTGCTGGCGGCGTCCTGGATCGAAGACAACGCTGGTGATGATGAGAACGAAGCCATTGAAACCTTGTTCGAAACGTACCTGCTGCCGTGGGTCGGGACATTCCTGGGTAAAGTCGAAGCGCATGCCGCTTCGCCATTCTGGAGAACGCTGGCCCCGCTGACCCGCGACGCTATCGCGGCAATGTGGGATGAGCTGGAAGAAGAAAACGAAGAGTGATACATATCACATAAATTCTGCAACTCAACATTCCAACTTGCACGTAATGTGCTGCTGATCTCATTTCTATGGTGCGCTTCTGCTAAGATGCGCGCCATGAACATATTACTTTGTATCGCAATAACGACAGGTATTCTCTCCGGACTCTGGGGATGGGTTGCCGTGTCTCTCGGATTGCTCAGCTGGGCCGGGTTCCTCGGCTGTACCGCCTATTTCGCCTGTCCGCAGGGGGGCGTCAAAGGGCTCTTTATCTCTGGCTGCACGCTGATGAGCGGTGTTATTTGGGCGCTGGTGATCGTGAAGGGCAGCGCGCTGGCACCGCATCTGGAAATCCTGGGATACGTCATGACGGGTGTCGTCGCCTTTTTAATGTGCATCCAGGCCAGGCATCTGCTGCTTTCATTTGTGCCGGGAACCTTTATGGGGGCATGTGCGACCTTTGCAGGGCAGGGGGACTGGAAGCTGGTGGTTCCCTCCCTGGCGCTGGGATTGCTGTTTGGCTATGCCATGAAAAACAGCGGTCTATGGCTGGCGTCGCGGCGGGAAAAAGCGCAAAACATCACGGCGGTGAGCGAATAAAAAAAAGGCGAGATAATCATCTCGCCTTTTTTATGCGCTTCCTGTCAGGATTCCGGAGGGACTGACATATCGCGGTATTTCACCAGAATCGGGTTCTGCACGTCTGCTTTGTTTTGCAGATCCCACAGCCCGCGGTCTATACCGTCGTTAATTAAGTAGATCACGCCGGTTTCAATGGCTGACATCAGACACATCATGACCGGTTCGTTAGAGGTGTAGCCGATTTCACCTTCCAGCAAACGCTGGTAATCGATGAAGCGGAATACCCCAGCCTGAACTTCATAAGACAGAATGGTTTTGCTGGTGTTCACTGAAGAGAGCACTTCGCCTGTACTGACGTTAACCACACGCAGGTTAACGGCGATTTGGTCGAGCTGATACTGGGTATCCGCACCGATACCGAAGTAACGTGCTCCCGCACCACCTGATTTAACGTTACTTTCGTAGCCAATAATCGATCCTTCAATCATCACGTTCGCTGCTGCCAGAGATTCCAGAGGCGTTCGGTTATTGGCCGCGACGGTACCATTTTCCTGTGCGGCGCGAATGATTTTCCGTTCATTCAACAGGTTCTGGAGACCCTGACGTTCCAGCGGAATAAACCAGTGCGAATCCTTGAGCGCGGTAACCAGCATCGCGGTGGCGCTTTGCGGCACGGCCGTGGAGAAGTTACTTGCCGGGTAAGGTTTAAATTGCCCGGTTTCATCCTGAATGTTGTATACGGAGACAAATATTTTCCCCGTTGGAGCAGGTAAATGCGTTAAATCACGATAACTCTGGGCCCGAGGCATTAATGTAGGTTTTGCAGCTTCTTTAGGTGGAGCAGTTAAACAACCGCTCAATAAGCACACTGCAACAAATATCAGGAAGCGCTGCATGATCGTTGTCCTTATTTAGCTATTGTTTAAAAGTCAGTTGAATTACTTTGTAGACCGGAAACCTGAATGGTGGAGATTCTTCCGGTTTTTCGATCGGTTACGTTCAACTGAAGCTGTCCGTCCGTGTTGGCGATATCAACGATAAAGTCGTTGGTCACCATCCGGCCGGGTTTACCGGTATTAATGTTGGTCAGTAACCCACCTAAAATCTGCGACTGGATAGCCTGAGTGAAGTTGTCCAGTGCGGACGGGGTATCAATGCTAAAATCCTTTAAGCTCGGATCCTTATAGGAGTTTTGCGCCTGGGCTTCGTTCAGAAGGAACGCGCCGTTATTAGGGTTACCGCCAAAGTTAGGGTTACGGAACTGAAACGTCATATTTCCGGCCCAGCTGATGGGTGTTATCAGCATTATCGAAACAACTGCATATGCAATACGCATGACAGCCTCCGGATATCGGTTCGCTAGAACTCGTCTTTTGCTAAATCGCTGGTGCTTAATAGGGCTTTATCTATTTGCAGGCGATTAATAGCGTCTTCTGATTGTTCCAGTGCTAAGACGACGTTTTTATCGAAGTCTATTTTGGTCGGGAATAAAAACGTTTGATAAATAACGTTCTGATTAGCCGTTATTGTTATCCAACTTCCCCATCGTGCACTGGGCCGCTCGTTGATTGTTATATTACCCGTGTAAGTACTGTCCCATTTGTCACTGAAGGCACGGTAAAAAGTGTGCCCGACTGATGAGACAGTGTGGTCTGTTAACAATCCGGGAACTTCGACCTCGACGGCCTTCAGATTCCCGGCAGCGAGCAGGAAACTCGCTGCGGCGATCCAACTCAACGTGCGCTTCATGTGATTAACGCCTGAGGTTATCGTTTGCCCACGAAACAGCCTGAGTTCGGTTTTTCACAGCTATCTTCTTGAAAAGATTATAAAGGTGCGTCTTTACCGTATTTTCGCTGATAAATAACGAACGGGCGATTTCAATATTTGAAGCACCAATGCGTAACTTGTTCAGGATCTCTTTCTCACGGTGTGTGAGCAGGGCTGACTCTGAGCTGTTATAGCGATAATTTCCGGAATGCGTGATGAGATAGCTGGCAAGCTTTTGCGAAAAATAACACTCTCCGCGCAATATACCTTGCAGCCCCTCTACCACCCGGTCTTCTTCTTCCGTGACGTAGAACACGCCATTGATATGCGGCCAGCTTTCAATATCTCTGAAAGGATATTCATCAGGCGTATTCAACAATAGCACGCGGATATTATTGTTTTTCCTGCTTAAAATATCTTGCCAGTAATGGATAAGCTTTTTATCAGCTTCCATCATATCGAAAAGAATGATGCTGCCAGGTGCAATATCATCAAAAGAACGTTGAATATTATGCAATTTCCCGTTCAGTGATAATGATTGCTTTAAATGTTGTAATAAAGCTGTCGCTTGCAAAGAAGGTTTTGTGATCAACAGTAATGTATGACCATGTAAACTATGGACTTCATTATACATGATGAAACCCCACTTTTTTTTGGCACCTGGCAGCTGTCCTCCTGTTTAAAAGAGGACACCAGAAGTACTGACAGATGTTGCACTGCTGTGTGTAGAATCAGACCATAACCTCCACAGGGAGGTAAATATAAAACCAATTTCGTACATCTAATTTCAATCTAGCTTTTACGAAGTTTAAAGCAAGTGTTAAACATGTAACAGGATGTAAAAATTAATATTAATTTGTGAAATTTGGTTGTTTGGAATGGCTATAATTGATGAGAAAGTTGTACACATAAATAGAGGTGCACAGATTTTAAAAATCATACAAATATTTCTAATGTATTGATTTTTAATATCATTTTTTATTTTTGTAAAGCGATAATTAAGTATGAGTTTCAGATGATTTCTAAGCCCACGAATGAGTGAATGACTGGCTTAAGAAAAGAGGCTTCGTGTCACGCGTTGAGAAAAATGTTCTCCTGCCGTTACGTTTAAACAACCCGGGAGGAAGCGTGGACAGCCTTCGTGTCGTTGTACAACCCTTTCGTAATACACCTTTAATAAAAAATATAAGCTGGCCTGATTAAAGTCATTTTTGACGTAAATTACGACTTTGTGGTGAGCCGATAAATAAAAATAAGCCGCGTGGGTGAGATATTTAAAATGTTTCAGCGGACATACTCTTCACCGTAACGACGCGTTAACACAATACGAGTCGTTTTAACAAGTAACATTGTTAAAGGGTTATGGCACGATTAAATAGCCAGGTCCAGGGTGACAACATGAAAAACGCATCGTTAATTATGATGTTTACATTACTGGGTGCGCCTGGATTTGTAACCGCAGCGAATTCAGATTTGGCAAATTCTGAATATAACTTTGCGGTTAACGAATTAAGTCTTTCATCACTAAATCAGGCAGCCATTATTGGTCAACGGGGCGTTTTCAATAACGCTGAGGTTAGCCAGGACGGTTCAAGACTCTTATCCATTGTATCCCAGGATGGGGTAGGTAACAGAGCGAGAGTTGATCAATCAGGGGGTTACAATATTGCCTGGATCGATCAGAGCGGTAACGCGAATGATGCAGGTATTACGCAAGATGGATACGGTAATAGCGCGAAAATTATCCAGAAAGGGTCGGGTAATAGAGCAAATATTACGCAGTACGGTACGCAGAAAACCGCAGTTGTAGTGCAGAAACAGTCGCAAATGGCGATTAACGTTATTCAACATTAGCGCGTTGGCGACGACTTTAATCAATCCGATGGGGGTTTACCATGAAATTTCTCAAAGTGGCAGCGCTTGCAGCAATCGTAGTTTCTGGTAGTGCTATGGCGGGTTCTATTAATCAGGGCGGCTGGGGTCATGGACATGGTCATGGCGGATACAGTGGCCCAAATTCCACCCTGAATATTTATCAGGACGGTGGCGGTAACTCAGCGGTAGCTCTGCAGACAGACGCCAGAAATTCTGTCCTGAATATTAGCCAGAAAGGTGGCGGTAACGGCGCTGACGTTGGTCAGGGTTCTGATGATAGTAAAATCAACCTGTCCCAGAAAGGTTTTGGCAACAGTGCGACACTTGATCAGTGGAACAGTAAAAAATCCGTTATGAACGTTAGCCAGTCCGGCGGCTTTAACGGTGCACTCGTAGACCAGACTGCTTCCAACTCGACTGTCAACGTGACCCAGATCGGTTTTGGTAACCACGCGACAGCTCATCAGTACTGATACTGAAATCTGTGCTACAAAAAAACAGGGCTGATGCCCTGTTTTTTTTCGGGAGTTCATCATGAATACTTTAATTCTCCTTGCCGCGCTTTCCAGCCAGATCACCTTCAAAACGTCACAGCAGGAAAATATGACCACCATTATTCCTCAGGTCACTCTGGCGCAGTCGTGTGATTGTCAGGTTCAGATTGTTTCTTTACGAGAAGGGCAGGGGGGGCAAAGTTCTTCCCGGCAGCAAAACACACTTTTTATACCCGCTAATCAGACGATTGATTTAATGCGCCTGAGTTTAAATATTAGCGCGGGAGACACGGTGAAAATCGTTGTCACCGTTTCAGACGGTAAATCGCTACATTTATCACAACAGTGGTCGCCAACGGAACGCTCGCTCTAAACATTCATGAAATCAATATGTTGAGAATATGGCGGGTCTGTACCGTTGAGCTATGCTGATATCACGGACCTGGTCGTTATGTTCCGTAACGTGAAACTTCGTTTGCCCTAATAAATGAAGCGCGTTTACCCCTCATGGACGATTATCTTTGAGGAGTACCTATAATGAACAACTATTTTGCTCGACTCGTGGCAGGTCTGGGTCTGGTCGTTTCTGCTTTGAGTATCCCGGCTTATTCGGCCACGGTTGTTGACGGTGGCGTCATTCATTTCCGCGGTGCTATTGTTGCAGACCCCTGTGAAGTCGCCCCCCAGAAGCAACAGATTGCAATGTCATGTCCAAATAATAACCGTATGCAAACGCGTATGGTCAGCTATACAGAGGCGCTTAACGGGAAAGTGAGCGACTCAAACCTGGCAACGCTCAATATGAAATACCTTAATCCTGAAAAAACGCTCGCGGTTGTCGAAATCCAGTATCGCTAGTGCGCGTTCTCGCGCCCTGCGGTGAAAGAGGATTTTTTCTGATAGTTTTTTCTCCCGGTCTCCTCTGCGATACACTTAAGAAAATGGCGGGTTGCAGAGGGGCTTTATGAAACCGCAAATTGAAATTATTCATGGCGATATTACGACAGTGCACGTCGACGTCATCGTCAATGCGGCCAATCCATCCCTGATGGGAGGGGGCGGCGTGGACGGGGCTATCCACCGGGCTGCCGGACCGCAGCTGCTGGAAGCCTGTAAAACCGTGCGCCAACAGCAGGGCGAATGTCCTCCCGGTCACGCGGTGATTACGCTGGCGGGCAATCTGCCTGCGAGAGCGGTAATTCACGCCGTAGGGCCTGTCTGGCATGGCGGGGATCAGCACGAAGCGAGTATTCTGGAAGAGGCTTACCGGAACTGTCTGCGACTGGCTGCCGACAATGGTTATAAAACGATGGCGTTTCCGGCCATCAGCACAGGCGTGTATGGTTACCCTAAGGCCGCTGCCGCAACGATTGCCGTAGAAACGGTTTACCGCTATTTGTCGTTAAAACCGCTGCCAGAGAAGGTGATTTTTGTCTGTTTCGACGACGACACCACGCATCTTTATCAGCGGCTTCTGACTCAGCGCAGACAAGAACTGGAGAGCTGATGCAAACGCGGCGCATCGGATGCGCCGCGTGATTTATGAGGCTTTTGCCTGTGGTTTTCCTGAAAAGAGGAAGCGCAGGAGCGGGATCCGCAGATGGATTTCGTAGAGTACGATTGCTACCCCTACAACAAACACCAGCCCGGTAAAAAAACCCAGCGTGTTGGAGGCGATGTGCGGTGTGATGTAAGCCCCGAAGAAAAGCGTCAACGGATGATGCACCAGATAGATAAACAGTGACGCATTAACGAAGTAGGTCACGCGACTGGACTTAAAGTTCAGCAAGCGGTGGCCCAGCGCGAATACCACGTTCACCATCCACAGCCCAAGCAGCATAGTGATCACGCTTTCCGTTTCATACATCCAGGCATCGCCGCTGCCGTAGCGCTGATTCAGCAGATAGGCCGCGAACGCGAGGCTTGCCCCCAGCGCGCACCACGGTGACGGGGTGACAAACAGCGATTTAAGCTTCGGATGAATAAAGGCCAGCGCGCCGATTAAAAAGAACGGAATGTAGAACAGGGACTGCATCACCACAAAATTAAATAACCCGTCGCTCAAAATCGGCGGGTAGACGATAAGCAGCGTTCGGCGCACGGCCGCATAGGCAATCCCCAACAGCAAGAAGAGCACTGACAATTTGCCCATCGTAACGTTGGCGAAGAAGGTGTCGGCTTTTGTACTCAGACGGTGGCGCAGGCGGCTGAAAATCAACAGGCTCACCGTTGTGAGCACCACCAGGACCAGCAGGAACCACAGGTGAGACACCAGCTCCCAGACCAGCGTATTGTACTTTTCATACAGCGTAAGGTTCGGCCAGTTCTCCGCTTTGCCTTTGACGTATTGCAACATAATGAACTGAGGCAGCGTCAGCAGTGGAATTGCGGTCAGCATGGGGATCCCCACGCGCTCTACGCGCACTTTCCACCAGCGCTTGAGCGGGTATCGTAGAAACAGCATGTAAGAAAAATAGCCGGATATGACGAAGAACACCTGCATACGGAAGGCGTGAATAAAGTCATTAAACAGCGTCAGCCACCAGGAGGGCATCTGGCTATTCACATGCCAGGTGTGGCTGGAGTAAATCAGTGAAATGTGAAAGGGGATCCCCAATAGCATCAGCCAGGCCCTGATCGAGTCGAGGAAATATTCACGTTCTGTTGGTGTTGTGCTCATATAACGTTGTGCATTCTCAGACTTTTCGTCTTATCCCTAAGACTCATAATGGTTACATTCGAAGCCAACCCTACACCAAGACCGACACCCTGTCTCCAGGATAAGCACGCAAAGTGAATAGCGGGTTCTTTCATTTGCTTATTCCATGAGCCAGCAGCTGAACAAAGCAGTGATAATGTTGTCGGATTGCCTGAGTTTCCATTAAAATGGATCGGATCGATATAAGCACACAAAGGGGGAAGTGCTTACTTATTATGAAACATAAACCACAGATGATGAAAATGCGTTGGTTGGGTGCTGCAGTGGTGTTATCACTGTATACCTCATCGGCACTGGCCTTTAACATCGACGATGTCGCAAAACAGGCAAAATCGATGGCAGGCAAGAGCTACGAAGCGCCGAAAAGTAACTTGCCCTCCGTTTTCCGCGACATGAAGTATGCGGACTATCAGCAGATCCAGTTCAATCACGACAAAGCGTACTGGAGCAATATTAAAACCCCGTTCAAGCTTGAATTTTATCATCAGGGTATGTACTTCGACACGCCTGTTGCCATCAATGAAGTGACGGCAACCGCGGTACGTAAGATCAAGTACAGCCCGGATTACTTCAATTTTGGCAATGTGCAACACGACAAAGATACGGTGAAAGACCTGGGCTTTGCAGGCTTTAAGGTGCTTTACCCAATCAACAGCAAAGATAAAAACGACGAAATCGTCAGCATGCTTGGAGCCAGCTATTTCCGCGTCATTGGCGCGGGGCAGGTGTACGGGCTTTCTGCGCGCGGTCTGGCTATTGATACCGCGCTGCCATCAGGTGAAGAGTTCCCACGTTTCCGTGAGTTCTGGATTGAACGTCCAAAACCAACGGATAAGCGTCTGACCATTTATGCACTCCTGGATTCCCCGCGTGCAACCGGTGCCTATCGCTTTGTGATTATGCCGGGTCGTGACACGGTAGTTGACGTGCAGTCCAAGGTTTACCTGCGTGATAAAGTGGGCAAGCTGGGCGTTGCGCCGTTGACCAGTATGTTCCTGTTCGGGCCGAACCAGCCGTCACCGGCAACCAACTTCCGCCCGGAACTGCATGACTCCAACGGTCTGTCTATTCATGCCGGTAACGGTGAGTGGATCTGGCGTCCGCTGAATAACCCGAAACATCTGGCGGTTAGCAGCTTCGCAATGGAAAACCCGCAAGGTTTTGGCCTGCTGCAGCGTGGTCGTCAGTTCTCCCGCTTTGAAGATTTGGACGATCGCTATGACCAGCGTCCAAGCGCCTGGGTCACGCCAAACGGTGACTGGGGTAAAGGTAAGGTCGAGCTGGTAGAAATTCCAACCAACGACGAAACCAACGATAACATCGTCGCTTACTGGACGCCGGATCAGCTGCCGGAAGCCGGTAAAGAGATGAACTTCAAGTACACCATTACCTTCAGCCGCGACGAAGATAAGCTGCATGCGCCGGATAACGCGTATGTAATGCAGACTCGCCGCTCAACGGGTGATGTGAAGCAGTCTAATCTTATCCGTCAGCCTGACGGTACCGTGGCGTTTGTCGTGGACTTCACAGGCCAGGATATGAAGAAACTGTCACCGGACACCGCCGTTGCCGCTCAGGCCAGCATCGGTGATAACGGTGAAATCGTTGAGAATACCGTGCGTTACAACCCGGTAACCAAAGGCTGGCGTCTGACCCTGCGCGTGAAAGTGAAAGATCCGAAACAGACCACTGAAATGCGTGCTGCGCTGGTCAGTAACGATCAGCCGCTGAGTGAAACCTGGAGCTATCAGCTACCTGCCAATGAATAATACATCTGAATATATTGATGCCATGCCGCTGACGGATATCGAAAAAGCGGCACTGCCAAAGAGCGACATCCGCGCGGTTCACACCGCGCTGGATGGTGAACATCATACGTTTTCCCGTGATGATGATACGCCGCTCGGGTCAGTCAAGGCGCGTCTGGAGCAGGCCTGGCCGGACTCGCTGGCGGAAGGGCAGTTGATTAAAGACGATGAAGGACGCGATCAGCTTCAGGCGATGCCGAAGGCTACGCGTTCCTCTATGTTCCCCGATCCATGGCGCACCAACCCGGTGGGTCGCTTCTGGGATCGCCTGCGCGGGCGTGATGTGACGCCGCGCTATCTGTCGCGCCTGACGAAAGAAGAGCAGGCGTCCGAACAGAAATGGCGTACCGTCGGGACAATCCGTCGCTATATCCTGCTGCTTCTGACGCTTGCGCAGACGGTCGTCGCAACCTGGTACATGAAAACTATCCTGCCTTACCAAGGCTGGGCGTTTATCAATCCGACGGACATGATGGGCCAGGATCTCTGGGTCTCCTTCATGCAGCTGCTGCCGTATATCCTGCAGAGTGGCATTCTCCTGCTGTTCGCGGTCCTCTTCTGCTGGGTCTCGGCCGGTTTCTGGACCGCGCTGATGGGCTTCCTGCAGCTGCTCATGGGGCGTGACAAATACAGCATTTCAGCGTCAACGGTCGGGGATGAACCCCTCAATCCCGAGCACCGTACCGCGCTGATTATGCCTATCTGTAACGAAGACGTTGACCGCGTATTTGCGGGCCTGCGTGCGACCTGGGAGTCCGTGAAGGCGACCGGCAACGCGGAGCATTTCGACGTTTACATCCTGAGCGACAGCTACAACCCGGATATCTGCGTTGCGGAACAAAAAGCGTGGATGGAGCTGATTGCAGAAGTGCAGGGCGAAGGCCAGATCTTCTACCGCCGCCGTCGTCGTCGCGTGAAGCGTAAAAGCGGTAACATCGATGACTTCTGCCGTCGCTGGGGTAACCAGTACAGCTACATGGTGGTGCTGGATGCTGACTCCGTCATGAGCGGAGACTGCCTGAGCGGTCTGGTGCGCCTGATGGAAGCCAACCCTAACGCGGGTATCATTCAGTCTTCGCCAAAAGCGTCCGGTATGGACACGCTGTATGCGCGCTGCCAGCAGTTCGCCACCCGTGTTTACGGGCCGCTGTTTACGGCGGGTCTGCACTTCTGGCAGCTGGGTGAATCGCACTACTGGGGCCACAACGCCATTATCCGCGTGAAGCCGTTCATTGAGCACTGTGCGCTGGCGCCGCTGCCGGGTGAGGGTTCGTTTGCCGGTTCTATTCTGTCGCACGACTTCGTAGAAGCGGCGCTGATGCGTCGTGCTGGCTGGGGCGTCTGGATTGCCTACGACCTGCCGGGATCGTACGAAGAGCTGCCGCCGAACCTTCTGGACGAGCTCAAGCGTGACCGCCGCTGGTGTCATGGTAACCTGATGAACTTCCGTCTGTTCCTGGTAAAAGGGATGCACCCGGTTCACCGAGCGGTATTCCTGACCGGCGTGATGTCCTATCTCTCTGCACCGCTGTGGTTTATGTTCCTGGCGCTGTCGACTGCCTTACAGGTGGTTCATGCCCTGACGGAGCCGCAATACTTCCTGCAACCGCGGCAGCTGTTCCCGGTGTGGCCGCAGTGGCGTCCGGAGCTGGCGATTGCGCTGTTTGCCTCCACCATGGTGCTGCTGTTCCTGCCTAAGCTGCTCAGTATCATTCTGATCTGGTGCAAAGGCTCGAAAGAGTACGGCGGTTTCTTCCGCGTGACCCTTTCTCTGCTGCTGGAAGTGCTGTTCTCCGTCCTGCTGGCGCCGGTACGTATGCTGTTCCACACCGTGTTTGTGGTCAGTGCGTTCCTGGGCTGGGAAGTGGTCTGGAACTCGCCGCAGCGTGACGATGACTCCACGCCGTGGGGAGAAGCCTTTATGCGACACGGCTCTCAGCTGCTGCTGGGTCTGGTGTGGGCGGCCGGGATGGCCTGGCTGGATCTGCGCTTCCTGTTCTGGCTGGCGCCGATTGTCTTCTCGCTGATCCTGTCGCCGTTTGTGTCCGTGATTTCCAGCCGTTCAACGGTGGGGCTGCGAACCAAACGCTGGAAACTCTTCCTGATCCCGGAAGAATATTCCCCGCCGCAGGTGCTGGTGGATACCGATCGTTACCTGGAACAGAACCGCAGTCGCTCGCTGGATGACGGCTTCATGCACGCCGTGTTTAACCCGTCATTCAACGCCCTGGCAACGGCAATGGCGACGGCGCGTCACCGCGCCAGCCAGGTGCTTGAGATTGCCCGCGATCGTCACGTTGAGCAGGCGCTTAACGAGACCCCGGAAAAACTCAACCGCGACCGTCGTCTGGTGCTGTTGAGCGACCCGGTGACAATGGCGCGTCTTCACTACCGCGTGTGGTCCGCTCCGGAGAAATACTCTTCGTGGGTGAATTACTATAAGGACGTGAAGCTGAACCCGCTCGCGCTGAAGGCGAAGTAAGTTGTTAAGAAGGGACGGGTAAGCGAATCGCCACCCGCCAGATAAAATACCGGCTTAATCGCCGGTATTTTTTTAGAGGTTAAAGATGAGAATAATCATCGTCGTTATGGTGGCATGCCTGCTCAGCGGCTGCGGCAGTATCATCAGTCGCACCATTCCAGGGCAAGGCCACGGAAATCAGTATTACCCGGGCGTGAAATGGGATCTTCGTGATTCCGCATGGCGCTACCTGACCGTGCTCGATCTGCCGTTCTCGCTGATTTTCGACACGCTGTTGCTGCCGATCGACGCCAGCCACGGCCCTTACGAATAGCGTAAATTAACGCTCGTCCCACTCATCGGCTGCGGTTTGACCTTCTTCCGTATCCAGCGGCGGCTCAAGCTGAAACTCACCCTCATCCCACTCGTGCAGGGTGTTCTCTTCCAGCCATTCCTGCCGAAGTTCGATTTCGTCATAGTCGCCATCAAAGACGGCCTGCGCACCTTCACCACTTAATATCGGCAAACATTCCCCTTCTTCACCTTCATCGGCAAAGAATTCGGCCTGCCACATAATATCTCCATCCTGCAGAACGTATTTTTGGATATTAAGCTGTTGCACGTCAGCATCTTCTTCTTCAACGCCGGGGTTGTCGGCGAGGAACTCTTCACGAGCGGCATCAATAGCTTCTTCCAGCGTGGCGTACATGGTCATTGGTGTCTCCCTGTTTTCCAGAAGGTTTCAGGGAAAGAATAGCTGAATATAAGATTCTGCAAGTATGAATGCGAAAATAAGCTGTCAGGCGTTCGTCTTATTCCGTCACGGGCCGCAGCGCGCGGGATAAACTGAACCATGAATAAATGGCATTGAACAACACGACGCCCGCCGTCACGATAAAGACGGCGCGAAAACCGAAGCTGGCTGAGATCCCGGCTCCGAGCAGCGGTCCGGTGACGTTACCGATATCGCGGAATGACTGGTTATAGCTGAAAATACGCCCGGCAATCTGGTTCGTTGAGTTGTAAATCAGCAGGGTCTGTACGGCGGGAAGCAACGCGCCGTCGGCGGCTCCCAGCAAAAAGCGAAGTAAGCCCAGCTGCCACGGAGCCTGCACCATCGACATCGGGATAAGCAGCAGGACGGAGATCACCAGCGCGGAGATCAGGATTTTCTCCGGACCCACCCGGTCTCCCAGTTTACCCAGTCTCGGGGCGCTCAGCAGCGCCGCCACGCCGGGTACGGAGGCAATCAGTCCGCTGATGAACGCAATATTGCTGACGTTACCCGCCAGGTCGCGAACGTACAGCGTCAGAATAGGGGCAATCGACCCGGTAGCCACCTGGATAATCATTGTCGTCACGAACAGGCTCAGCACCAGTCTGGGATTTTTGAGTGAGGTCAGCACCTCTCTGGCGTGGAGAATCTCTTTTTTGGCGACAGGCGTGAAGTTTTCCCGGATACAGAGCAGGGTGACGATAAAGCACAGGAACAACACGCTGGCGGTGATAAAGAAGACCGGGCGCAGGCCGTAGTTATCCGCCAGTAATCCCCCGGCCAGCGGTCCAAGCAGAGCACCGCTCACGCCACCGGTTGAGAGCGTGCCCAGCGCCCAGCCGCTTTTATGGCGGGGAATTTGCGTGGCAATCAGGGCATTCGCGTTGGGAATAAATCCACCCAACAGGCCCAGCAGCGCGCGCAGGATCAGAAACTGCCAGACGTTCTGCGCCACGCCCATCAGCGCCATGATAATGGCCATCCCCAGCGCCGAACGCAGCAGCATAATTTTCCGCCCCTTGCGATCGGCAAGGCCGCCCCAGAAGGGCGAGGCCATCGCGGAAAAGAGAAACGTGATGCTGAATACCAGACCGGACCACATATTGAGCGCGCTGTGGCCCGTCACGCCTAGCTGTTCGACGTAGAGCGGCAGGAAGGGCATAACCAGGCTAAAGGCCGCGCCGGTAAGAAAACAGCCAAGCCACGCAACCGCGAGGTTACGCTTCCAGTTTATGGGGGCATCTGAGGGTGACATAACTATCCGCATAATGAGGTGCAGAGCACCTGAAGCATAAAGTAATAAGCCTGCTAATTATGCGCCGGGGTTATGATTGCCGCAATGACGAGGAGCTTTTAAAGCTAAAACGGCATGCGGCCCTGAGGACCGCATGAGGATTAATAGCGGGACGGCGTGCCTTGTGGCCGCGTTTTAAAGCGGCGGTGCAGCCACATGTACTGCTCGGGCGCCAGCATGATGCACTTCTCCACAACGCTGTTCATCCAGCGTGCGGTGGTTTCCGCATCGTCGAGCGGCGGCGCAAGCTCCGGCTCCAGCATCATCAGCTCGTAGCCTGAACCATCCGGCTTACGGCGAGGGACGAAAGGCACGATGGCAGCTTTAGACATCCGCGCCAGCATCCAGGTACCGGTCGTTGTGGCGGCCTCTTCAACGGCGAAGAAGGGAACAAATACGCTGGCCTGTGGGCCATAGTCGTGGTCGGGGGCATACCAGACCACTTCGCCGGATTTCAGCGCGCGGATCATCCCCTTCAGATCCTTACGGTCGATCATGCTTTTGTTGGAGCGCATGCGGCCGTTGGTCTGGATTAAATCGATGACCGGGTTATCGTTAGGACGATAAACGCCAATGCCCGGCGCCTGCATGCCGAACATGCGCGCCCCGATTTCCAGCGTCAGGAAATGGACGCCGATCAGCAAAACGCCCGTCTGGTTGGCCTGAAGCGTATGCACAGGCTCCATGCCGGTTCCCGTCACCTCGCTCCAGCGGGCCATGCGTTTGTCCGGCCAGAACCACGCCATGCCGGTCTCCATAAGCCCCATCCCGACGGATTCGAAATTCTTCGCGACCATATCGTGACGCTCTGGCTCGCTCATCTGCGGAAAACAGAGCTCAAGATTGCGGTACGCAATTCTGGCGCGACGCTTCATAAACAGCTGTGCGAAACGGCCCAGAAACTTACCCAACCGAAAAATAACAGGGTAGGGAAGCTGTACCAGAAGCCATAAAAAGCCGATGCCAAGCCAGGTCAACCAATAGCGGGGATGCAAAAGGGCGGCAGTAAATTTTGGTAACTGGGTCATGTCTTTCCTGTGTTCAAACGTCCTGTTTTGCTAGTGTCTCATTTTTTGAGACATAGCCAAAATATCTGCTTTCGAAGCGTGCACGAATACAGCAATTGTTAAGCCTGATTAATCAGGGTGTGTGAAATGTAGCGTAAATTGTGTGGATGTAAATTGGTTTTGTTTGCTATATGATGCCGACCGATTTTTAATTCTCTCTAACGATTCCAGGACTGTACACCATGCCAGTGTTACACAACCGCGTGTCGAATGAGATGTTGAAAGCGCGTATGTTGGCTGAAACCGAACCGCGCACAACCATCTCTTTCTATAAATACTTCACGATCGACGATCCGCAGGCGACCCGCGATGCGCTTTATCAGGCGTTCACGGCCCTGAATGTCTTCGGCCGCGTCTACCTTGCCCGTGAAGGCATTAACGCGCAAATTAGCGTACCGGAAAGCAAAGTCAGCGCCTTCCGCGACGTGCTTTATCAGTTCGATCCGGCCCTCGACGGCTTGCGCCTGAACATTGCTCTGGACGATGACGGGAAATCCTTCTGGGTGCTGCGCATGAAGGTGCGTGAGCGCATCGTGGCGGACGGTATCGACGATCCCGAGTTTAACCCGGCGGATGTCGGTGAATATCTGAAGGCCGCGGAAGTGAATGCGATGCTGGACGATCCGGATGCCGTGTTCATTGATATGCGTAACCACTATGAGTACGAAGTGGGGCATTTCGAGAACGCGATGGAAATCCCGGCCGACACCTTCCGTGAGCAGCTGCCCAAAGCGGTTGAGATGATGCAGGAACATAAAGATAAAAAGATCGTTATGTACTGCACCGGCGGTATCCGCTGTGAGAAAGCCAGCGCGTGGATGAAGCACAACGGCTTTAATAAGGTCTGGCATATTGAAGGCGGCATTATCGAGTACGCCCGCCGCGCCCGCGAGCAGGGTTTACCGGTGCGCTTTATCGGGAAAAACTTTGTCTTTGACGAGCGTATGGGTGAGCGTATCTCGGAAGACGTTATTGCCCAGTGCCACCAGTGCGGCGCACCGTGCGATACCCACACCAACTGCAAAAACGACGGGTGTCATCTGCTGTTCATTCAGTGCCCGGCCTGTGCCGAGAAGTTTAACGGCTGCTGTAGCGAACTGTGCAGCGAAGAGAGCATCCTGCCGGAAGAAGAGCAGCGTCGCCGTCGCGCAGGACGTGAAAACGGCAACAAGATTTTCAATAAATCACGCGGCCGTCTGAATACCAAACTGGGTATCCCTGACCCGGAATGATAATAACGCCCGGCACGGCGAAAGCCTGCCGGGCGAATCTATTATGATTTCTGCTGTACACCTTCAACGGAAATAATCAGCTCAACGTCCTGAGACGCCGGACCTAAATCCGTTGTGATATTAAAATCTTTCAGGTGAATTTTACCCGCCGCTTCAAAACCTGCGCGTTTACCGCCCCACGGATCGTCACCCTGACCCAGTAATTTAGCATCAAGCGTGACCGGTTTTGTTACGCCGTTAAGCGTCAGGTTGCCGGTAATATTCAGTTTATCACCGTCTTTCTTCACCTCAGTAGAAGTGAAGGTCGCCTGCGGGAATTTCGCGACGTTGAGGAACTCCCCACTGCGCAGGTGTTTATCGCGCTCTGCGTGGTTCGTGTCGACGCTGTTCGTATTAATCGTCACATTGACTTTATCGGCCGCGGGATTTTTCTCGTCAAAAGTGAACGTGCCGTCAAAATCCTTAAAGGTGCCGTACAGCCAGCTGTAGCCCAGGTGCTGAATACGGAAATTGACGAAAGCGTGCTGGCCCTCTTTATCAATCTTATAATCCGCCGCCACGGCGGAACCGGCGGTGAATAACAGAGAACCCAGGGCGATACCCAGCAGGTGTTTTTTCATTTTATGCTCCAGAGTCAACTGACGAGCGGCCAAGCATGCGCTTTAGCGTATCGTCTTTATCAATAAAATGGTGTTTGAGGGCGGCAAGCCCGTGCAGCACGGAGAGGATCACCACGCTCCACGCAAGCCAGAGGTGAACAACCCCCGCCGTGTCGGCCTGCGTCCCAGCATCGCTAAGCGTTGCCGGAACCTCGAACAGGCCAAAAACGTTAATCGGCTTACCGTCCGCCGTCGAGATAAGGTAGCCGCTAATCAGAATGGCGAAGAGCAGCGCATAGAGCGCGATATGCGCGGCAACCGCACTCAGGCGGGTTATTTTTCCGTGAGTCTTCGGCGCGGCGGGCGGAGGGGAAACATGTCGCCAGATTACGCGAAAAATCAGCCCCATCATCAGGAGAACGCCAATGCTTTTATGTAACTCCGGTGCCTGGTGATACCAGCCGTCATAATAGCTGAGCGTGACCATCCAGAGTCCAAGTCCAAACATACCGTAGACGGCAAGAGCAAATATCCAGTGCAAACCTATGGATATTATTCCGTAGCGCCGGGAGGAGTTACGCAATTGCATCAGAATGTCCATTTTCAAATTAACCGGAAAGTAAAAATGAACGGGAAGGCGGGATATTGCAACTGAAATAATTGTCTATTAATTTTTATTTTATTTATTTCAGCAATTTTGAAAAGGATCGCTAAAGCTAATTCAATCTCTTCGTGCAAGCGAAATGGTGAGCTTCAATAAAGATAAATTAACGTCAATTATTGTCAGTAAGGCTTTTCAGTAAAATACAATGTAAACAAAATCAATAATGGCCAGCAGCGCCCACAATAAGATGTAGAGCATGAAATGCTCGCGAATATTATTCATCAGAAAGTTAACGATCCTGCGCATAACGCCCCGTAATGCAGTGTGAATGAAACGGGCCCCGAAACCTCCGGAGCCCGTGGCGGATTATCCGTTAAAACGCGAGAGTGAGAAGGGCGTCAGATCAAACTGCGGCGCGATGCCCTGGGCAAACTGTGCGGAGATCTCGCCCAGCACGGAAGCAAACTTAAAGCCGTGGCCGCTCAGCCCGGTAATCAGCAGGACGTTGTCATGCCCCGGCAGCGTATCAATGATAAAGTCTTCATCCGGGGTGTTGTCGTAGGTACAGGCCGCGCCATACAGCAAGCCGCCGACGCCCGGAAGAATAGTACGCAGGAACGTGAAGGCTTCTGAACCATCCTGCGGAAAGGCGCCGAAAGGCTTACGCCCTTCAGGGGTGGAGATAGCCTGGCCACCGTTGTGTTTACCGATTTTCAGCGCGTCTTTCTCGGAAGGGAAACCGTAGAACTGATCGCCATTCGGCAATTCGCCGGTGAAGGCCGGGAATTTATTCTGCGCGCTGTAGCGGCCATCCGACTGGAACCAGGAGAAGACCTTGCGCACCGGCTGGATCGGCAGTTCCGGCAGCAGGCGCGTGACCCAGGTTCCTGCGCTGACGAGCAGGCGGGACGCTGAATAGTCGCCGTCAAGAGTCGTTACCGTGACGCCATCAGCGTCATGCGTGATGGCCTCCACTGGACAATTAAACAGCTGCGCACAGCCGGCCTTCGCGGCAAGATCGATCCAGGTTTTGATCGCCGTTTCACAATGCAGCACGCCGGAGTGGGCTTCAAAGAGGCCGATGTAATCGTCCGGGACGGTAATTTCAGGCCAGCGTGCGGTAATGCCCGTCGCGTCCAGCTTCTCAATGTCCAGATTAAAGGCTTTCGCGCTGCGCTCGACGCCTGCGAGAAATTCAGACTGGGCCGGGCCCAGGTTGACGACGCCGGTACGTTCGAAAATGCGATCTTCGGTCTGTTTCGCCAGTTCATCCCACAGCGTCTGGGCGCGAAGCACCAGCGGGACATAGCGCTCGCCTTCGCCATACGCATGGCGGATGAGGCGGGTATCGCCATGATGGCTACCCTCCGAATGAGGAGGGAGGTGGGCATCGATCATCAGGACCTTCAGACCTGCCTGTGTTGCGTAATAACCGGCAGCGGAACCCACGGAGCCGCTACCAATAATGATTAAGTCGTATCTCATATGCATCTCGTAACCTGATGTTTTGTTAGCAGAGTAATTAACAACGCGGGGTTAGACAAGGGAGAAATAAATAAGGCACCGCGAGGGTGCCTGTAGAGAGAAAAGTGGGCATAAGCTTAGTGCCGTTTATACTCATTTTCCTGATAGTCGCCAGATTCTATTTTTGCAATACCTGCCTCTAAAATAGAAATAAACTGACGGGCGACGTCTGTTGTTAGCCACAACGTCTGTCCAACTTCCGCTTCTTCACGGTTGAGTTGATTCGGGGTCTGGTAGTGCAAACGCAGCATCAGCGCATCGTAGCTATCTACGGTACTGATATCCCAGCCAACCAGTGGATGGGTCTGGATCACTTCACTATTCTTTTCCATTATAACCCCCTTAATGCGTGTTAGAAGACAACGGCTCTGAGGTTCAATGCATGTTTTTCTGAAAGCATCTTCAGTATACCAAGTAATAAGGGTTCCAACGGGAAAAATAAACAGGTGGCAACACATTTTTCTGCTTTTTAGGATTGTTCGAACAATAAAACACCATCTCGTTCACGAATTTTAAAGAAGATGCCGAATTAATTTGAACTTGCAGGATTTTTAGACAAAAAAAAAGCCGGGGCGACCCGGCAAAAAAAAACAATGAGGGAGCAGTGTTAATCTGTGATAAACCAGTCGTCTGCGCTTTCCCACGTTTCCTGCAGGATTTCGCTGATGCGATCTTTATCTTCTTTCGCAGCACCAATGACGGAGAGGTTGTTAGCCGCGGCGTAACGCACCGTTACGGCACCCGCGTTGTCGGGAAAGGTGTTGTTAATACGGCGGGATAATTCGCCTGCCAGTGCATCAAGCGCGCCGGCAGGTAGAACAGTTGTTTTGGCTATGGTGACTTCAATACGCATAAATGCCCCCTGTGTAATATACTGTTTATTTATACAGGTATATTGTCGGTTTGACAACAAGGGGCATTGATTTTTTAACGTTTTACCGTCC
Organism: Enterobacter sp. 01-M-02-SI-ECC; assembly: GCF_047530595.1. Classification (NCBI taxonomy): domain Bacteria; kingdom Pseudomonadati; phylum Pseudomonadota; class Gammaproteobacteria; order Enterobacterales; family Enterobacteriaceae; genus Enterobacter; species Enterobacter sp. 01-M-02-SI-ECC. The sequence continues at coordinate 390,266 of NZ_JBLKCZ010000001.1, forward strand.
AGTTAACGGTTTCGCCCGCCAGGAATGGGATCAGCGTGTCATCCGTCAGCGCAATGGACTCCTCAACGTGGCTCGCTTTACGCTCCAGTTCGATGAAGGTGTCGTTGACCGGCAGGCCGTAGAAACGCGGGCCGTTAAGGGAGCAGAACGCTTCAAAATGTTCGAGCGCGTTCATCTCTTCAAAGACGGTCGCGTAGCTGGCCAGTGCCGTTGGGGCGTTGAAGCAGCCTGCACAGCCGCAGCTCGCCTCTTTGCGGTGGCGGGCGTGAGGTGCGGAATCGGTGCCGAGGAACGCGCGGGAGAACCCGCTGGCAACCAGCTCGCGCAGCGCCTGCTGGTGGATGTTGCGCTTGAGAATAGGCAGACAGTACAGGTGAGGACGCACCCCGCCCACCAGCATGTGGTTACGGTTAAACATCAGGTGCTGTGGCGTAATGGTGGCGGCGATAAGATCGTTGCCGTCGCGCACATACTCTGCCGCGTCTTTGGTGGTGATATGCTCAAAGACCACTTTAAGCGCGGGCAGGCGCTGGCGCAGAGGCTCCATCACGGTCTCGATAAAGCGGGCTTCACGGTCGAAGATGTCAATCTCGGCATGCGTGACTTCACCATGGACCAGCAGCGGCATGCCCAGTTTCTGCATACGTTCCAGAACCGGCATGATGGCATCAATGCTGGTGACGCCGTGGCTGGAGTTGGTGGTGGCATTTGCCGGGTAGAGTTTCGCCGCCGTAAATACGCCTTCGTTAAACCCGCGCTCCACTTCGTTCGGATCCAGCGAGTCGGTAAGATAGCAGGTCATCAGCGGGGTAAAATCGTGTCCCGCAGGAACGGCATCCAGGATGCGCTGGCGATAGGCAATCGCGGCATCGACGGTGGTGACTGGTGGAACCAGGTTAGGCATGACAATCGCGCGGCCATAAATTTCGCTGGTATAAGGCACGACGGTTTTCAGCATATCGCCATCACGCAGATGGATATGCCAGTCGTCAGGGCGGCGGATTTTAAGAACCTGGGGTTGTGCAGTCATGGAAGCTCCGGCTTGTCAGGAATCAGTCATAAGGATGGCTGTTTTTGCCGGACACAAATCATAAGCGGAAACGTTTTCGTTTGCACACTTTTCCGTAAAAAAAAGGGCGCCACAGCGCCCTTCAGGTTAATCGGTGAAAGGAATGATAATTTCTCCCGGTTTCACCTCTATACCTTTTGCATATTTTTTCGCCAGAGCTTCACCCTTGCTTTTGTCTTCGCTTAAGACGTACGCGGGCTGCTGGTTAAAGTAATTTCGCAGCGACTGGTTGAGATAGGGCATCAGGGTTTGCAGAACCGGTGCCATCTTGTCCGGCGACACCTGCGCATCGACGACTTCCATCTCCTGCAGGAAAATTGCCCCTTTCTCTTTATTGAAAACAGGGAGTGCCTTCAGCTTGAGCTTGATGTTGGCTTTCTGATTGCCAAAGAGGGAGGACATATCGAGATCCGCATCACCGGCAAGGGTGACTTTGTTTGGCTCTTCACGACCGATCTGGCTGGTCAGGTTTGTGAGGACGATATGGGCGTCTGCCAGACCCGGCACGCCAATGTCTTTAGAGAAATTGTTATGTTTTTCCAGCGCCTGATTAATTTCCTGTTCACTGACGGTATATTGCGTGAGCTGGTTACAGCCAACCAGCAGACCGCTGACAACTAATGCCGCGGCAAAGACAATTTTCTTCATAGTGTTCCTCAACGAAAAATCGGCGCTTCTGTCCTGTTACGCCAGTATGTCAGTGTGAATTGGCAGAAACCAGCAGAAAAAACTGAGAAGTGGGGCGGGAGGGGGCCCGTTGGAGCGGATGAATCCCACTCGATTTGTTACCAGAAGCATTAACACAGCCTTCAGATTAGTATAAAGATTACAGCGATGCCCTGGTTCGGCTGTAAATCGCCGAGGCGTTTCCGAAAGGCCGGGTCGAGGCGCAGGGATGCCCGACCCGATAGCCTGAAGGAATAAGCTGAGGACAAAATTGCCGGGAGCAATTTTGGACAGCGCCTGCGCTGGCCCTGAAAGGGTGAGCCCCAGGGATGGGGCGAGCAATCCGCGAAGCGGCGATTTACCGCCGGGAGCCCGGGTCGCCAGGGTGGTGGCGACTGAGCCACCCTGGCACGTTCACAGGCCACTTCGTTAAAGAGTAGCAAGGAGCATAACGTGAACGGAATGACCACCAGAGCCATATATTTCCTCTCACCCCAGCCCTCTCCCTCAAGGGGGAGGGAGTCATCAGTGCAGGCATTATTTTATGGGGATCTCTCAACCCCAATGGGGCGAGGAGATGGTTCAATGCTCGCCTCCCTCATCCCGCCCGAGGGAAAGGCTACGCGCCAGGCTCGAGCATCCCGCTCGCGCTGCGTTTCTGGCTGAACTGCCACCACAGGGCAAGGAGCGTCATAAAGCCCACCGCGCCGAGCATCATCCACGGGAGTTCGGGCTGGCTTAACGCTTTTCCGGCATCAAACAACCAGCCGCCACCGGCGTAACCTAATGCGCCGCCAAGCGCCAGCCCCAGCCGGCTGAAACCCATATAGCTGCCGCGCGCACGCGCATCCGCAAGCGAGGCGCTCAGCGTTTCACGGGCAGGCTCGGCGATGATTGAGCCAATATAGAACGTGCAAATCAGCGTAAACAGCTGCTGGAGAGAGTTCACCAGACCGATCGGCATCATGCTCAGCGTCATCAGGAGCAGCCCGGCCATCAGGCGATGCTCCAGACGAAAATGCCGTTCGCTCCAGCGGGCAATCGGATAAAGCAGCGTTAACGACAGGCAGGCTTCGATGGCGTACATCCATTTAACGGCAGCAGGCGTGCCCGCAATGTCGTTAACCATGATCGGCAGCATCAGCATGACCTGCACAGCCAGCATGTAGTAGCCCGTCAGGGTCAACACATAGGTGACAAAACGCCTGTCGCGCAGGACGCGGCCAAGCCCTTCCCGGACCGGCGCTTTGACCGTCGACAGTTTCCAGGCGGGCAGGAACAGGCCATTAAACAGCGCGCACAGAATAAAGAGCACCGCCCCAGCCGCGCAGACCAGTCGGAAATCATACTGCAGCAGCCAGCTTCCCAGCAGGGCGCCGATAACCGCCCCGGCACTGTCCTGCATCATCAGAATCGAGAAGAAACGGCCGCGGTGCTGAGGGCGAATAAGCTTCACCACCAGGGCGGTGCGCGGCGGATCGAACAGCGTGCCGCCGATACCGGAGAGGAAACAGGAGAACCAGAGCAGCCAGGGCTCCTGGGCGACCGCCATCGTGGCAAAACCTGCCGCGCGCAGCAGCATACCGGTAACGATCATCGGTTTAGCGCCAAAGCGGTCGGCAATGGCCCCGCCAAAGACGCCCAGGCCCTGCTGGACAAACTGGCGTAACCCCAGGGCAATGCCAACCATTAATGCCGCCCAGCCCATCTGATCGACAAAGCGGATCGATATCAGCGGAAAAACGACAAAAAAGCCGAGCACAACCAGCATGTTATCGACGAGCAGGAAATATTTACCCAGGCTCCTGGCCTGTGATACGCGGGACATTTTCCCTCCAGGGAAAATAAGAAGGTGAGCACGCTAACATTCTGCGGTGTCGCCGCGTTTTTTCCCACCCCTGGGCGTGACAATATTTTTTTATCAAAAGGGTGCTTTGATAGAGAGTTCTCATCGAAAATAATGAAAAGAGGGCAAAATGGTATGTCACTGTTTTCACAGACGGCGCAGGCGCAGGTATAGTAAAGCTAATGGGTCAGCAGAAGTGACGGGAAGGAGTGGTATCGATGTTTGGCTATCGCAGTAATGTGCCAAAAGTGCGTCTGACAACGGACAGGCTGGTCGTTCGTCTGGTGCATGAGCGTGATGCCTGGCGTCTGGCGGATTATTACGCCGAGAATCGCCAGTTTTTAAAACCCTGGGAACCCGTTCGGGATGAGAGCCATTGTTACCCTTCCGGCTGGCAGGCGCGCCTCAGCATGATTACGGAATTTCACAAGCAGGGCAGCGCGTTTTATTTCGCGCTGCTGGATCCCGAAGAGAAAGAGATTATCGGGATCGCCAATTTTTCAAACGTGGTGCGCGGGTCGTTTCACGCCTGCTACCTTGGCTACTCCATCGGCCAGAAATGGCAGGGGCAGGGGCTGATGTACGAGGCGTTAACGGTGGCGATCCGCTATATGCAACGCACGCAGCATATCCATCGCATCATGGCGAACTATATGCCGCATAATCAGCGCAGCGGCAATTTGCTGGCGCGCTTAGGGTTCGAGAAAGAGGGTTACGCCAAAGACTATCTGCTGATAGACGGAGAGTGGCGCGACCACGTTCTGACGGCGTTAACCACTCGGGACTGGACCGCAGGTCGTTAAGGAGAAAAGATGAAGTATCAGCTAAACGGTACAGAAGCGCGCGTGATTGGGTGCTTACTCGAAAAACAGGTCACCACGCCGGAGCAGTATCCGCTCTCCGTCAACGCCGTGACCATGGCCTGCAACCAGAAAACCAACCGCGAGCCGGTGATGAACCTCAGCGAGCATGAGGTTCAGGACGTGCTGGATGCGCTGGTAAAACGCCACTATTTGCGCACCGTCAGCGGCTTCGGCAACCGCGTGACCAAATACGAACAGCGCTTCTGTAACTCCGAATTTGGCGACCTGAAGCTGAGCAGTGCGGAAGTGGCGGTCATCACCACGCTGTTGCTGCGCGGAGCGCAGACGCCGGGGGAACTGCGCACGCGCGCTTCCCGCATGCATGAGTTCAGCGATATGCAGGAAGTTGAGCAGACCCTGGAAGGGCTGGCTTCTCGCGAAGACGGCCCATACGTGGTGCGTCTGGCGCGCGAGCCGGGTAAACGTGAAAGCCGCTATATGCACCTGTTCAGCGGCGACGTCGATGTCGCTACCGTTACCGCGGAGAGCGACGCGGGATCCTCAGCAAGCAATGACACTCTTGTCGCGCGCGTAGAAGCGCTGGAAGAAGAGGTCGCCGGGCTGAAACAGCGTCTGGATGCCTTGCTGGCACATCTGGGAGACTGACGGTGAAAAAATTACGCGTAGGCGTGGTGGGGCTGGGCGGCATTGCGCAAAAAGCCTGGCTGCCTGTTTTAGGTGCGGCGACGGACTGGACCCTGCAAGGGGCATGGTCACCCACGCGAGAAAAGGCAGAACGTATCTGCGAAACCTGGCGCATTCCGTACGCTGCCTCCCTGCAGGATCTGGCCCGCGAGTGTAATGCGGTTTTTGTGCATACCTCAACGGCAACTCACTATCAGGTGGTGAGCGAGCTGCTCAATGCGGGGGTTCACGTCTGCGTGGATAAACCGCTGGCGGAAAATGTTCCGGACGCGGAACGTCTGATCGAACTGGCGGCGCGCAAAAAACTGACGCTGATGGTGGGCTTCAACCGCCGCTTCGCGCCGCTTTACCAGCAGCTTAAGGCGCAGTCGGGCACGCTTGCCTCGCTGCGAATGGATAAGCACCGCACCGACAGCATTGGGCCAAACGATCTGCGGTTCACCCTTCTGGATGATTATCTGCACGTTGTGGATACGGCGCTGTGGCTGAGCAACGGCGAAGCGCTGCTGAAAAGCGGCACCCTCGTGACAAACGATCAGGGGCAAATGGTCTACGCTGAACACCACTTTTCCGTTGAGCATCTTCAGATTACCACCAGCATGCACCGTCGGGCGGGTAGCCAGCGTGAATCCGTGCAGGCGGTGACCGACGGCGCGCTGTACGACATTACGGACATGCGCGAGTGGCGGGAAGAGAAGGGCAATGGCGTGGTGACGCTCCCGGCGCCAGGCTGGCAGAGCACCCTCGAGCAGCGCGGTTTCGCAGGATGCGCCCGTCACTTTATCACCTGCGTGCAAAATCAGACGGTTCCTGAAACGTCCGGCGAGCAGGCCATTCTGGCGCAGCGCATTGTGGAAAGGCTCTGGCGCGATGCCATGAGCGAATAACTCGCTGTAACATCTGCGGATAGTAATTCGTTGAAATCCGGTTAGACTAAGCGTCGCTTGTTGGCTTTGCCGGGTGGCGCTTACGCTAATCTGGCCTACAAATCCGTATGGTTCTGGAAATTCACGTTAATGAACTTATTAAAATCGCTGGCGGCCGTCAGCTCGATGACCATGTTTTCCCGCGTGCTGGGTTTTGCGCGCGACGCCATTGTGGCAAGGGTATTTGGTGCAGGGATGGCCACGGACGCCTTTTTCGTCGCCTTCAAATTGCCGAACCTGCTGCGTCGTATTTTTGCTGAAGGGGCGTTTTCCCAGGCATTCGTGCCCATTCTGGCGGAATATAAAAGCAAGCAGGGTGAAGACGCGACGCGCGTCTTTGTTTCTTATGTCTCCGGATTGCTGACGCTGGCTTTAGCTGTGGTGACCGTACTCGGGATGCTGGCCGCGCCCTGGGTGATTATGGTGACCGCGCCCGGTTTTGCCGATACGGCTGACAAATTTGCGCTGACCTCGCAGCTGCTGCGCATTACTTTCCCCTATATTCTGCTCATCTCGCTGGCCTCGCTGGTGGGGGCGATCCTGAACACCTGGAACCGCTTCTCTGTTCCGGCGTTTGCGCCAACGTTTCTCAACGTCAGCATGATCGGTTTTGCCCTGTTCGCCGCGCCGCACTTTAACCCGCCGGTGCTGGCGCTGGCCTGGGCGGTTACCGTCGGCGGCGTGCTGCAGCTGGCGTACCAGCTGCCGCATCTGAAAAAAATCGGCATGCTGGTGCTGCCGCGCATCAATCTCAAAGATGCCGGGGCGATGCGCGTGATCAGGCAGATGGGGCCCGCCATTCTCGGCGTCTCCGTCAGCCAGATCTCGCTTATCATTAACACCATCTTTGCCTCTTTCCTCGTGTCCGGCTCGGTTTCCTGGATGTACTACGCCGACCGTCTGATGGAATTCCCGTCCGGGGTGCTGGGCGTGGCGCTGGGGACCATCCTGCTGCCGTCGCTGTCGAAAAGCTTTGCCAGCGGCAATCATGATGAATATTGCCGCCTGATGGACTGGGGTTTACGTCTCTGCTTCCTGCTGGCCCTGCCGAGCGCGGTGGCGCTGGGTATTCTGGCCAAACCGCTGACGGTGTCGCTCTTCCAGTACGGGAAATTCACCGCCTTTGATGCCGCCATGACCCAGCGCGCGCTGATTGCCTACTCGGTCGGCTTGATGGGGCTGATCGTCGTCAAGGTGCTGGCGCCCGGGTTCTACTCGCGTCAGGACATCAAAACGCCGGTGAAAATTGCCATCGTGACGCTGATTATGACCCAGCTGATGAACCTGGCGTTTATTGGTCCGCTGAAGCATGCTGGCCTGTCGCTGTCTATTGGTCTGGCGGCCTGTCTGAATGCCGGGCTGCTGTACTGGCAGCTGCGCAAGCAGGATATCTTTACGCCGCAGCCGGGGTGGGGAAGTTTCCTGGTACGTCTGATCGTTGCGGTACTGGTGATGTCGGCGGCGCTTCTCGGCATGATGTACGTGATGCCGGAGTGGTCCCTCGGCACTATGCCTTATCGTCTGATGCGGCTGATGGCCGTGGTAGGCGTCGGGGTCGTGGCTTACTTTGCCACGCTCGCGGTGCTGGGGTTCAAAGTGAAAGAGTTTGCCCGCCGTACGGCATAAACGCCAAAAGGGGAGTTCACCTTATGGTGCTCCCCGCTGCATGATTTGTCGCCCAGGCGTCAAATCGAAATCTTTTTAACTCCCGCAATACGCGCAGTCGCTGTTTGACCATCCGCACCGTACAGTCCGGTTTCTTTATGCGGTTTCAATACCTCAAGCGCCTGCTGATTACGCTCAATCTGACCTTCCAGTAGCCAGCCGTTGTGCTGGTTAAGGTCGCGCAGGTGCTGGGTTTTTTCGGTAATGGTTTGCCAGCGCTCAATAATATCGTCATTGGCGCTACGCTTAGGATCCTGCTCAGCGCGGCGCTGTTGCTCCAGATAATCCAGCGTCGCCAGTAGCGAACTCTTATCTTCAGTAATACGCTGCAGCGCGCTGCCGTTGATGTGACCGGAAGAGAGATGCTGCTGTTCAGCGTCCATTACCGTTTTCAGGTCGTTAAGAACAACCGTCATTTGATCCAGTATTTCTGACAGTCGACTCATACGGTTAGTTACTCTGTAAGAAACTCTGTGCTTCCTGAATCAGGGCATCAGCAATCTTGCTGGTGTCCATTTTCAGCTCACCGTTACGAATAGCCGTTTTCAGCGCTTCAACACGTTCCATATTGATATCGTTGCTGCCTGGCTGCATCAGTTTTGCCTGCGCGTCGCTCAGGGTCACGCTGGTGCTGTTGGATGTTGACGGTTTTTCCAGACGCGTTTTCTGCGCAGGAGCGTCATTCGTTTCGCGAGGTTGTACAGCGCTTACCGGCTTCAGGGCTGATGTACGATCAATGCTCATAGTGTTGTCCTCATCGAGGGTTCGCGGCGTTTGCGCCTGACATCATCATTAGTGGAATATTTATCGGCACGCGCCGCGAAATCTTTAAAAAGATTATAGGTTAATCAGAATATTCCCATCAGAATCGACGGTTCCGCTCACCACCTGGCCTGAGGACATTCTGACGCGGGCGTTTTGCGCCACCGCGGCATTGTTTAACGCTTTCCCTTCACTGTTGATGCTAAAGCCATCTCCGTTGGCCACCACCATCACCTGTTGACCCGCTTTTACCCGCCACGACTGACGCAGCATGGAGAGCTGTATCGGCTGGCCAGGGGCGACATCACGCAGGCTGACGGCGTCCTGTGCCTGGTTCATTTCCAGCATGGTACGTGGAGGCAGCTGATCCAGACGGCCGCGCTTTAACGTCACGCTGTTCGTCTGCAGCACGCTGCCGCGCGCAATGGGTACGGCGGCGACAACATAATTGCCCGTCGCCTGAACTGCAACCTGTAAATAGCGTTTTTCGTTCGCGCAGCGTGCCAGCACGTTCACATTTCCCCACAGCCGGGTGGTTCCCGTCACGCTGAATGACGGTTGGTCACAGGTCGGGTACAGATTCGGTGGGGTGCGCACGGTAACGTTAACCTCATCGCTAAAGCCCGCCAGCTTTTCAGCAAAAAAAGCCGTCAGCCGATCCTGTAAGCCTTCAGCCTGCACCAGAGGGCTAAACAGCAAGAAAGTTGCCACCAGGCCACGTTTTAACGTTTGCATCGCAAGTTCCACCGTTTCCAGAGTTGAATGAATTCTACCTGCAGTGGTTTTGCATCAACGCAATAAATAGCGACGCATTTTGCGCTTATTCCGTCGATAGGAGAGACCGGGTGAGATTTAAGCTGTGAACTGAAATTTTGCCATCAGCGGAGGAGACATGCTCGATAAACTCGACGCCGCGTTACGTTTTCAGCAGGAAGCGCTCAATTTACGCGCCCAGCGGCAGGAGATTTTAGCCGCCAACATTGCTAACGCCGATACCCCAGGGTTTCAGGCGCGCGATATTGATTTTTCCAGTGAACTCAAAAAGGTGATGGAGCGTGGACGTGCCGAAGGAACGGGTGTTGCACTTGCCATGACATCCTCTCGCCATATTCCTGCTCAGGCGATGACCGCGCCAGCGACCGATTTACTTTACCGCATTCCCGATCAGCCCTCACTCGACGGTAACACCGTGGATATGGACCGGGAGCGTACGCAGTTTGCCGATAACAGTCTGAAATACCAGACGGGCTTAACCGTACTCGGCGGACAAATCAAAGGCATGATGAACGTCCTGCAGGGGGGGAACTGATAGATGGCCTTGTTGAATATTTTTGATATTGCCGGTTCGGCGTTAACCGCGCAGTCCAAACGCCTGAACGTGGCTGCCAGTAACCTGGCGAACGCCGACAGCGTAACCGGACCAGACGGCCAGCCTTATCGTGCCAAACAGGTTGTCTTTCAGGTCGATGCTGCGCCGGGCGCGGCGACGGGCGGCGTGAAGGTGTCTGATGTGGTAGAGAGCCAGGCGCCGGACAGGCTGGTGTATGAGCCGGGTAACCCGCTCGCGGATGCCAGCGGATACGTGAAAATGCCAAACGTGGATGTGGTGGGTGAGATGGTGAACTCCATGTCGGCTTCTCGCAGCTACCAGGCCAACGTTGAAGTGCTTAATACCGTGAAGAGCATGATGCTCAAAACGCTCACTCTCGGCCAGTAAAGGAGACATGCATGTCCATCGCCGTAAATGTGAATGATCCTACGAACTCGGGTGTTAATAACACGAAGAGTACGACGGGTTCTAACTCCCTCACCGGGAGCAATGCCTCCGATCTTCAGGGCAGCTTTCTGACACTGCTGGTGGCGCAGCTTAAGAACCAGGATCCCACCAACCCAATGCAGAACAACGAACTGACCACGCAGCTTGCGCAGATCAGCACCGTTAGCGGCATTGAGAAACTCAACACCACCCTCGGCTCCGTCTCCGGGCAGATTAACAGCGCCCAGTCTCTGCAGGCGGCAAGCCTGATTGGCCACGGGGTGATGATCCCTGGAACCACGATTCTGGCGGGCACCAGCACCACCGAAGGCAACACCACAACGACCACCACGCCGTTTGGCGTTGAGTTGCAGCAGGCGGCGGAGAAAGTTACCGCCACCATTACCGACAGCAACGGCACGGTCGTGCGCACTATTGATATCGGCGAGCTGAAGGCGGGCGTTCACACCTTTACGTGGGATGGCAGCCTGACCGACGGCACTAAAGCACCAAACGGTTCTTACAAAGTAGCGATCAGCGCCAGCAACGGGACAACCCAGCTGGTGGCGCAGCCGCTGCAGTTCGCGCTGGTCCAGGGCGTGATTAAAGGAAGCGACGGCAACAAACTGGATTTGGGAACCTCTGGTTCCACCACACTCGACGAAGTTCGGCAGATTATCTAAGCCTTAACACTTATCAGGAGTAAGTCATGGCCTTTTCTCAAGCGGTCAGCGGCCTGAATGCTGCGGCCACCAACCTGGACGTCATTGGCAACAACATCGCCAACTCCGCGACCTATGGTTTTAAATCCGGTTCTGCTTCATTTGCGGACATGTTTGCCGGTTCCAAAGTCGGCCTGGGCGTGAAAGTTGCGGGCATCACTCAGGACTTTACCGACGGCACCACCACCAACACCGGTCGTGGTCTGGACGTTGCGATCAGCCAGAACGGCTTCTTCCGTATGGTCGATTCCAACGGTTCTGTGTTCTACAGCCGTAACGGCCAGTTCAAGCTGGACGAAAACCGTACGCTGGTTAACATGCAGGGCATGCAGCTGACGGGCTACCCGGCAGCCGGAACGCCTCCAACCGTTCAGACCGGTGCGAACCCTCAGGCGATTACTATCCCGAACACCCTGATGGCGGCGAAATCAACCACCACCGCGACGCAGCAGATCAACCTGAACTCAACCGATCCTGTTCAAACGGCCCCGTTCGATGCGACCAACCCGGACACCTACAACAAAAAAGGGACCGTGACCGTATTCGACAGCCAGGGTAACGCCCACAACATGTACGTCTACTACGTGAAGACGGCCAACAATAAATGGGATCTTTACACTCAGGACGGCAGCGTTGCGGGTTCAACAGCGGCAAAAGCGGCGCAGATGAACTTTGATGTGAACGGTAACCTGGCGGGTGTCTACAACTACGACGCTGCGGGTGTACTGAGCGCAACGCCAAACGCCACGCCGGCCATTAACATCACCACGGGTTCTGTCAGCGGTGCGACGGCGGCGACCTTCTCCCTGAGCTTCCAGAACTCCATGCAGCAGAACACCGGTGCAAACAGCGTTGTGGCAACCAATCAGAACGGCTACAAGCCTGGCGACCTGGTGAGCTACCAGATCAACGACGATGGCACCGTGGTGGGAAGCTACTCTAACGAACAGTCTCAGGTTCTGGGGCAGATCGTGCTGGCAAACTTCGCCAACAACGAAGGCCTGAAATCGGAAGGCGACAACGTCTGGTCTGCCACACAGTCCTCCGGCGTGGCGCTGCTGGGTACCGCAGGCACCGGTAACTTCGGCAAGCTGACCAACGGCGCGCTGGAGGCTTCCAACGTGGATATGAGTAAAGAACTGGTGAACATGATCGTCGCGCAGCGTAACTATCAGTCGAACGCGCAGACCATCAAAACCCAGGACCAGATCCTCAACACGCTGGTTAACCTGCGTTAAGCGGCTAACAGGAAAGCGCAATGGATCACGCAATATATACCGCGATGGGCGCGGCAAGTCAGACGCTCAATCAGCAGGCCGTTACCGCCAGCAACCTGGCAAACGCCTCTACGCCGGGCTTTCGCGCTCAGCTTAATGCGCTGCGCGCGGTACCGGTAGAAGGGCTTTCCCTGCCGACCCGTACGCTGGTGACGGCATCAACCCCTGGCGCCGATATGACGCCAGGGCAGATGGACTACACCTCGCGCCCGCTGGACGTTGCCCTGCAGCAGGACGGCTGGCTGGCGGTGCAAACGGCCGACGGCAGCGAAGGCTATACCCGTAACGGCAATATCCAGGTGAGCGCGACGGGCCAGCTGACGATTCAGGGTCATCCGGTGATGGGGGAAGCGGGTCCGCTGACCGTGCCGGAAGGCTCTGAGCTGACTATCGCCGCGGACGGCACCATTTCGGCGCTGAACCCGGGCGATCCGGCCAACACCGTTGCACCCGTCGGACGTCTGAAGCTGGTTAAAGCGGAAGGCAAAGAGGTGCAGCGCGGCGACGACGGCATGTTTCGTCTGACCCAGGCGGCGCAGGCGACGCGTGGTGCCACATTACAGGCCGATCCGAGCATCCGCGTGATGTCCGGCGTTCTGGAAGGCAGTAACGTCAAGCCGGTAGCCGCCATGAGCGACATGATTGCCAGCGCCCGTCGTTTCGAAATGCAGATGAAGATCATCAGCAGCGTGGATGAAAACGCGGGCAAAGCTAACCAACTTCTGGCTATGAGTTAACAGGACTCCTTATGATCAGTTCTTTATGGATCGCGAAAACTGGCCTGGACGCCCAGCAAACCAATATGGACGTGATTGCCAACAACCTGGCAAACGTGAGCACCAATGGTTTCAAGCGTCAGCGTGCCGTTTTCGAAGATTTGCTTTATCAAACCATCCGTCAGCCGGGCGCGCAGTCTTCTGAACAGACGACGCTGCCGTCGGGCCTGCAGATTGGTACCGGCGTTCGCCCGGTGGCTACCGAGCGTCTGCACAGCCAGGGCAACCTGTCTCAGACCAACAACAGCAAGGACGTGGCAATCAAAGGCCAGGGCTTCTTCCAGGTGCAGCTGCCTGACGGGACCTCTGCCTATACCCGCGACGGTTCGTTCCAGGTCGATCAGAACGGCCAGCTGGTGACGGCGGGCGGTTTCCAGGTTCAGCCTGCGATTACCATCCCGGCGAACGCCCTGAGCATCACCATCGGACGCGACGGTGTGGTCAGCGTGACCCAGCAGGGACAGGCCGCGCCGGTTCAGGTTGGGCAGCTCAACCTGACCACCTTCATGAACGATACCGGTCTGGAAAGCATTGGTGAGAACCTCTACACCGAAACGCAATCCTCCGGTACGCCGAATGAGAGCACTCCGGGCCTGAACGGTGCGGGTCTGCTGTACCAGGGGTATGTTGAAACGTCCAACGTGAACGTGGCGGAAGAGCTGGTGAATATGATCCAGGTCCAGCGCGCGTATGAAATTAACAGTAAAGCAGTGTCGACGACCGACCAGATGCTGCAGAAACTGACGCAACTCTAAGGTGTAGCCCGGTGCGGTAAACGCCGCACCGGCTCCCTGTTTTCGAAGATGAAGGCAATGCAAAAAAACGCGGCGTTTCGTTATCCGATACTGACTGTTCTGGCTGTCACCCTCAGCGGGTGTGCTTTGATCCCGTCTAAACCATTGGTCCAGGGTGCGACGACTGCCCAACCCGTTCCCGGCCCTGCGCCAGTGGTCAACGGCTCCATTTTCCAGACCGCGCAGCCGATTAATTACGGCTATCAGCCGCTGTTTGAAGATCGCCGCCCGCGTAACGTCGGCGATACATTGACCATTGTGCTGCAGGAAAACGTCAGCGCGAGCAAGAGCTCGTCGGCGAACGCCAGCCGCGATGGCAAAACGAATTTTGGCTTCGATACCGTCCCGCGCTACCTGCAGGGACTGTTCGGCAACGCGCGAGCAGATGTCGAGGCCTCTGGCGGCAATACCTTTAACGGTAAAGGTGGCGCGAACGCCAGCAACACCTTCAGCGGTACGCTGACGGTCACGGTTGACCAGGTTCTGGTTAACGGCAACTTGCACGTTGTGGGTGAAAAACAGATCGCCATCAACCAGGGCACTGAATTCATTCGCTTCTCGGGCGTGGTTAACCCTCGCACCATCAGCGGCACCAACACCGTTCCGTCTACCCAGGTGGCGGATGCGCGCATTGAGTACGTCGGTAACGGCTATATCAATGAAGCCCAAAATATGGGTTGGCTGCAGCGCTTCTTCCTTAATTTATCGCCGATGTAAGCGAGGTGACCCATGTTTAAATCGATCTTCGCCGTGGCGCTCGCGCTGGTGACAACATTTGCCCAGGCTGACCGTATTCGCGATCTCACCAGCGTTCAGGGTGTGCGTGAAAACTCCCTGATTGGCTACGGCCTGGTGGTTGGTCTGGATGGTACCGGTGACCAGACGACCCAGACGCCGTTCACCACCCAAAGCCTGAACAACATGCTTTCCCAACTCGGTATTACCGTGCCGGCGGGAACCAACATGCAGCTGAAAAACGTGGCCGCGGTAATGGTCACCGCGTCCTACCCGGCGTTTGCGCGTCAGGGGCAGACCATTGATGTGGTGGTCTCCTCAATGGGTAACGCCAAAAGCCTGCGCGGCGGTACGCTGCTGATGACCCCGCTGAAAGGTGTTGATAGCCAGGTGTATGCGCTGGCGCAGGGGAACATCCTGGTTGGCGGTGCGGGGGCATCCGCAGGCGGAAGCAGCGTGCAGGTGAACCAGCTGAACGGTGGACGTATCACCAACGGTGCAATCATTGAGCGTGAACTGCCGACCCAGTTTGGCGCGGGCAACACCATCAACCTGCAGCTTAATAATGAAGACTTCACGATGGCGCAGCAAATTGCCGATACCATCAACCGCAGCCGCGGCTACGGTAACGCAACGGCACTCGATGCGCGCACCGTGCAGATCCGCACCTCCACCGGCAGCAGCAACCAGGTGCGCATGCTGGCTGATATTCAGAATATGGAAGTTAACGTTCCGGTCCAGGATGCGAAAGTGATCATCAACTCCCGTACCGGCTCGGTGGTGATGAACCGGGAAGTGTCGCTGGACAGCTGTGCCGTGGCGCAGGGTAACCTCTCCGTGACGGTTAACCGCTCCGCGAACGTGAGCCAGCCGAACACGCCATTTGGCGGCGGTCAGACGGTGGTAACACCGCAAACGCAGATTGATATGCGCCAGAGCGGCGGGTCGCTGCAGAGCGTTCGCTCCAGCGCCAACCTGAATAGCGTGGTGCGTGCCCTGAACGCCCTGGGCGCAACGCCGATGGATCTGATGTCCATCCTGCAATCCATGCAAAGCGCGGGCTGCCTGCGCGCCAAACTGGAAATCATCTAATGCTGACCGATAGCA
This sequence comes from Enterobacter sp. 01-M-02-SI-ECC, assembly GCF_047530595.1. Classification (NCBI taxonomy): domain Bacteria; kingdom Pseudomonadati; phylum Pseudomonadota; class Gammaproteobacteria; order Enterobacterales; family Enterobacteriaceae; genus Enterobacter; species Enterobacter sp. 01-M-02-SI-ECC. Next base: position 405,875 of record NZ_JBLKCZ010000001.1, read on the forward strand.
AACTGTTGACCAGTGCAGCCTGGGACGCCCAGTCGCTCAACGAACTGAAAACCAAAGCAGGCAAAGACCCGGCGGCGAACATCCGCCCGGTCGCCCGCCAGGTGGAAGGGATGTTTGTACAGATGATGCTGAAAAGCATGCGCGAAACCCTGCCGAAAGACGGGATGTTCAGCAGTGATTCAACGCGTCTCTACACCAGCATGTATGACCAGCAGATTGCGCAGCAGATGACCGCCGGTAAAGGCCTCGGTCTGGCTGACATGATTGTGAAACAGACCGAAGCCGCGCAGGGCATTCAGCCTCAGGAACAGACGCAGCAGGTGCCGATGAAGTTCGACCTGGAAACGGTGACCAGTTATCAGAACCAGGCTCTGACGCAAATGGTGCGTAAAGCGATGCCAAAAGCCACTGGCAGCGGCGATGAGCCGCTCTCCGGTGACAGCAAAGACTTCCTGGCGCAGCTTTCTCTGCCCGCGCGTCTCGCCAGCGAACAGAGCGGCGTGCCGCATCACCTGATTCTGGCGCAGGCCGCGCTGGAGTCGGGCTGGGGTCAGCGTCAGATCCGCAAGGAAAACGGCGATCCGAGCTTCAACATCTTCGGCGTAAAGGCCACCTCCAGCTGGAAGGGGCCAACAACGGAGATCACGACCACCGAATACGAGAACGGTGCGGCGGTGAAGGTCAAAGCAAAATTCCGCGTCTACAGCTCCTATCTGGAAGCATTGTCCGACTACGTTGGCCTGCTGAGCCGAAATCCGCGTTATACCGCCGTTACGCAGGCGGCGACGGCGGAGCAGGGCGCTCAGGCCTTACAAAACGCGGGCTACGCGACTGACCCGAACTATGCACGCAAGCTCACCAGCATGATCCAGCAGCTGAAATCCATGGGCGAGAAGGTCAGCAAAGCCTATAGCACAGATATTGAAAATCTGTTCTGAAAGTTCTCAAGTCCCGGTGGAGGTTGCCGATAACCTTCATCAGGACTCGTGTCTGAACGTATAAAAGGAACCCCCATGTCCAGTTTGATTAACAGCGCCATGAGTGGCCTCAGTGCCGCGCAGTCGGCACTCAATACCGTCAGTAATAATATTTCAAGCTATAACGTGGCAGGTTACACCCGCCAGACCACGGTGCTGGGCGCATCTAACAGCACGCTGACCGGCGGTGGCTGGGTGGGTAACGGGGTTTATGTCTCCGGTGTCCAGCGTGAGTATGACGCCTTCATCACCAACCAGCTGCGCGCCGCGCAGACGCAGAGCAGCGGTCTGACGACGCGCTATCAGCAGATGTCAAAAATTGACGATGTGCTCTCCGATACCACCAACTCGCTCTCCACCACCCTGCAGGATTTCTTCAAAAGCCTGCAAACCCTGGTGAGCAACGCGGAAGACCCGGCTGCACGTCAGACGGTGCTGGGTAAAGCGAGTGGTCTGGTCAATCAGTTTAAAACCAACGATCAGTATCTCCGTGACCAGGACGCGCAGGTTAATACCGCCATCTCAAGCAGCGTGTCTCAGATCAACAACTACGCGGCACAGATTGCGAATCTGAACGATCAGATCTCCCGTCTGACCGGCGTTGGCGCGGGCGCGTCACCTAACGATCTTCTGGACCAGCGCGATCAGCTCGTGACTGAACTGAACAAAATCGTGGGCGTGGAAGTCTCCGTGCAGGATAGCGGCACGTTTAATATCTCTCTCGGTAACGGTTACAGCCTGGTACAGGGCAGCAAAGCCAGCCAGCTGGCGGCCGTGAAGTCCAGCGCCGATCCGGCTCGTACCACTATCGCCTACGTCGATGACGTGGCGGGCAATATTGAGATCCCGGAGAAATTTATCACCACCGGTTCTTTAGGCGGTTTACTGACCTTCCGCACGGAAGATTTGGATAAAGCCCGTAACAGCCTGAACCAGATGGCGCTGGCCTTTGCCGACGCGATGAACACGCAGCATGAAGCCGGTTTTGATGCGAACGGTGATGCGGGCGGTAAGCTGTTCAACTTTGGTTCTCCGGCGGTTCTGTCCAACAGCAAGAACGGCGGTTCGGCCGTTGTTACGGCGTCTGTGGCGGACAGCAAACAGGTCCAGGCGACAGACTATAAGCTGCAGTTTAACGGCACTGACTGGACGGTCACCCGCTCGTCAGACAAAACCAGCTTTACGATGAGCCCGGATGCCAGCGGCAATCTGTCTTTTGATGGCCTTAACGTCAACGTGAGCGGTACGGCAAACACCAAAGACAGCTTTACCGTGAAGCCTGTTTCCAACGTCATCATGAACATGGAACTCGCGATCATCGACGAGTCCAAGCTGGCGATGGCATCGGTGCAGAACGGCGGCGAGAGTGATAACCGTAATGGCCAAAAACTGCTCGATCTGCAAAACGGCAAAGTGGTGGGTGGAAACAAAACCTTCAACGATGCGTATGCCTCTCTGGTCAGTACCGTCGGTAGCTCAACGGCGTCACTGAAGGTGAGCAGCCAGACGAAAGCCAACGTGGAGACGCAGTTAATCAAGCAGCAGCAGACCATCTCTGGGGTAAACCTCGACGAAGAGTATGGCAATTTGCAGCGTTATCAGCAGTATTACCTGGCCAATGCCCAGGTTCTACAAACTGCCAGTACGCTCTTCGATGCAATTATCAACATTCGTTAAGGTTGAGGTGAACAATGCGTATTAGCACCCAGATGATGTACGAGCAGAACATGCGTGGGATCACCGATTCCCAGAGCAGATGGCTGAGCTACGGTGAGCAGATGTCCACCGGCAAGCGCGTCAATCGTCCTTCGGACGATCCTATCGCCGCGTCGCAGGCCATCGTGCTGTCACAGTCTCAGTCGCAAAACAGCCAGTTCGCGCTCGCGCGTACCTTTGCAACGCAGAAGGTCTCGCTGGAAGATAACGTGTTAACCCAGGTCAACACCGCAATCTCAAGCGTGCGCGAGAAGTTAGTTTACGCGTCGAACGGCACATTAAGCGATGACGACCGTCTTTCTCTGGCGACCGATATCCAGGGGATCCGCGATCAGCTGATGAACCTGGCCAACACGACGGATGGCAATGGTCGCTTTATCTTCGCGGGATACAAAACCGAGAGCGCACCGTTTGATGCCGTGACCGGGGATTATAACGGCGGCGCAGAGGCCATCTCGCAGCAGGTTGATACGGCGCGAAATATGACCATTAGCCATACCGGCCAGCAAATTTTCGAAAGCATTACCAGTAATGCGGAACAGCTGCCGGGCGGTGGATATGGCCAGACCAACATGTTCAAAATTCTGGACTCTGCTATTGCCTCGCTGAAGATACCGATTGAGAACGATCCGGCTGCCGCAACGGCGCAAAGCCAGGTGATTGCCAATGCGCAAATCGGCATCAAAAACTCCCAGAACAATATCCTGACGGTCGTTGCGGATGTGGGAACCAAGATGAACGAGCTGGAAAAACTCGATACGCTGGGCGATGACCGCGCGCTGGGTCAGACCAAGCAGATGAGTGACCTGGTTGATGTTGACTGGAACGAAGCGATTTCCTCTTACACCATGCAGCAGGCGGCCCTGCAGGCGTCTTATAAAGCGTTTAGCGATATGCAGGGCATGTCTCTGTTCCAGCTGAACAAATAACATCTTGACCTCTTGGAACATGTCTTGAAACTGGGCATGTTTTACTGCCCAATCCGTCTGGATTGGGCATTTTTTTTATGCAACTTCTGCTGATGCGGAGGTGACTCGTGCGCTTTCTATCAGACGGATTGCCAGCGCAATGACGCCACAGACCGTCGCCAGCGCGACCACGCCCGTCCAGCCGGCCAGCGAGTAAATATTGCTGCCTAACGCGGAACCCAGCGCCATCCCGATAAAGACCACCGTAAAGAGCAGGGCGTTGAGACGGCCCCGCGCCTGCGGTTCAAGGCTATATACCAGGTTCTGGTGAGCGACCAGGCTGGACTGCAGACCCAGGTCGAACCCAACGGCGGAGATGGCGATCAGAATCAGCTGTCCTTGAACGCCCAGCGCGGGCATCAGGAACATCAGGGCGAATGATACGGTCACAAGAACGGCACCAAGCTGCGTGACTTTTCCTGCGCCCAGTTTATCTGCCAGACCCCCTGCCAGCGGGGCAGCTAACGCACCGGCGGCACCTGCAATACCAAAACCACCCGCTACGGCACTCCCCAGGTGATAGCGTTCCAGCAGCATGACCGCAAGCGTAGACCAGAAGGCGCTAAAGGCAATCGACAGAAAACCCTGAGCCAGCGCCGCACGGCGCAGCGCCGGATAGCGACGCCAGAGATGTTCCATTGAGCGCATCAGCGCGGGGTAGCTCAGCGTGGAGTGAATGGCAAAACGGGGAAGCACAAACCACATCATCACCCCGATGAACGCAATGCTCGCCGCCGCCAGCTGGTACATGACGCGCCAGCCAAACGCTTCGCCCACCACGCCGCTCACGGTTCTGGATAATAAGATACCCATCAGCAGCCCGGTCATTACCGTGCCCACGGTTTTCCCCTGTTTACCTTCCGGCGCAAGGATGGCTGCGGCAGGGACGATATCCTGTGCCATGGTGGCGGCCATGCCGATGAGCAGGCTTACCAGCAGCAGAGAGTGGATCTGCCCGGTCAGGCTACAGCCGAGAAGAAACAGCGCCAGCGCCGCACTCTTTATCAGGATTAACGTCCTGCGGTCGTGGCGATCGCCTAGCGGCAGCAGGAACAGGATCCCCAGGGCATATCCCGCCTGGGTGAGCGTCGGGACCAGGCCCATTCCTTCGATACTCAGATGAAGGTCTGCGCCCATCAGCGGCAGCAGAGGCTGGGCATAATAGATAGATGCCACGCTGAAACCTGCACCGATCGCCAGCATTAAGATTACCCAGCGGCTCACGGCATGGGCGGCGGTTGTTGTGTTCATAAGATGTTCCTCATTCGTCGTGTGAGGCTATTTTTTATCAGTACGCCTTGCGACGGTAGCGGGCCCGGTGGTAAAACGCTTATACGTTGAACGTATAAGTGAAAATGCGATGAAAAGAGCTGAGCGTATAGACAGGGTGGAGTTAATGCGGACGTTTGTTCGTATCGTTGAGGCGGGCTCCCTCTCAGCGGCGGCGCGGCAGCTGGCCACTACCCAGGCCACGGTAAGCAGACGGTTACAGTCGCTTGAGACCATGCTGGGCGTGCGCCTGATTTTGCGCACCACCCACACGACGCGGCTGACGGATGACGGCGAGCGCTGCTATCAGCACGCCCGTCGGGTGATTGACAGCTGGCTGGCGCTGGAAGATGAGGTGGGGCAGACGGAAGATGAGCCGGTAGGCGTGCTGCGGGTGCGCGCTCCCCACGCGTTTGGTCAGGACCAGCTTCTGAAACCCGTAACCGAGTTTTTGCAACGCTATCCGCAGCTTTCGATTGAGTGGATGCTCAACGATCGGTCGGCGGACTTCCTCGGCGACAACCTGGACTGTGCGATTCGGGTGGGCGTGGAAGTCGATCCGGCGACCGTGTCCGTGCTGCTGGCCGAAGTGCCGCGCTCGGTGGTGGCTTCACCGGCGCTGCTGGCCCGTTTTCCGACGGTCAACACGCCGGAGGATTTGCAGCAGTTTCCCTGGATAGCGATCAGCTCTTTCTACCAGCGCCATGTGGAGCTTTTTCACGATGCATCACCCGCCACCGCGCGAGTGGCGATTACCCCGCGCCTCAGCACCGATAGTCTGTATGTCGCACGCAATACGGCGCTCACCGGCCTTGGCGTGGCGGTGGTATCCAGCTGGACGGTACAGGATGATATTCGGGAAGGGCGGCTGGTGCATTTGCTGCCAGACTGGCAGCCAGCGGCGTTACCGGTGCATCTTGTTTACCCCTGGTCCCGCTATTATCCGGCACGCTTGCGGCGTTTTCTGGAGTTGATGCGGCAGGTCATGCCTGAGGTGACCGGAATGAGAAAGCCCGTACAGCAGCCATAAAAAAAGCCGACCCGAAGGTCGGCTTTTTACTTTCAGCGTCGTTATTCGACAGACTGCGGACGCGTCGCCGGTGCAGTCGCCTGATGCGTTGCACTGTGGCCGCCTGCAGCGCCTTTACCGTCGAAGCTGAATGCCGGGCGTACCCAGTCACTGTGACGCGGGGCTTCAGGCACGTAATCCGGTGCCGGGGCGCGCGTCATTGGTGCTGTCGCCACGTGGGCTGCGGCTGGTGCAGAAACAACCGGCTCAGGTTTCACCTCAGGCGCTTTCGCTTCTTCGACAACCGGTTCAACCTGAATCTCAACGTCCTGAACAACTTCTTCAGCGGTGGTTTCAATCAGGGTTTCGGCGGTGTTTTCCACTGCGGCTACAGGTTCAGCCTCTTCAGCGACTTCCTCAGCCACCACGGCATCTTCTTCGGCGATAAGCTGCGGTGCGGCATCAACCGGCGCGGCAATCACTTCTGGATGGGTGGTTTCTACTTCCACTGCGTGAGGGGCTTCAGCTTCAACAACCTCAGGTTCAACAACCTCAGGTTCAACCACGGTTGCCGCTTCAGTCACGACAGCTTCTACCGCGGCTGCTGGTGCAATTACCTCTTCGGTTACAGGCTGTTCTTCAACAACCTGCTCCGGACGAGCAACCGGGTAACGGATCCAGACTTTGCCGGACGCCATTTCTGGCGAAGCACAGGCAATAGTCAGCGGCATTGGCGACTGAGTCGGGTAACGCTCGTCACGATAGCGACGACGGCGCTGGCCGCTGACGCGCAGATGACGTGGAGAACGGCGTGAACGGCGCGGCATACCGGCGTTATCGCGGTTTTCACCGTTATCATCCTGCTCAACGTTGTTTTCAACGACCGCTGGCAGGTCAACTTTCGCCAGCTGCGTGCTGGTTGTGCTCTCGCTGGTTTCAACCGCGATAGCGCCAGACTCTTCGGTTGCTTCAGAGGCGAAGCGAACTTTCTGAGAAAGCTGGCGCTGCTTACGACGTGGCATTACCTGAGTACGTTCTTCCTGCTCGCCGTCCTGCTGTTCAACAGGCTCTTCGCGGTTCAGGTTTTTGACTTCCTGCTGTGCCTGACGCTTCTCGTCGTTACGGCGACGGTTGCGTTCACGGCGCGGCTGCTGGTCGTCACGCTGTTTGCTCTTCTCAGACTCATCGCCCGCCTGCTGGCGAATTTCACGATCTTCAACATTCTGCTGCTGTTTCTCGCGACGGTTGCGACGGTTGTCTTCGCGTTGCTCACGGCCTTCGTTATTCTCAGAGCGGTTGTCACGGTTGTCACGACGCTCGCTGCGGTCATTGCGATCGCTGCGGTCGTTACGATCGCGGCGGTTGTTCTGACGCTTGCGACGGTCCTGCTGACGCTCTGGCTTGGCTGCTTTTGGCTCTTCTTTCGGCTGCTCTGGCTGAACTTCTTCTTCAGCAAACATCTTCTTCAGCGCGCCGAAGAAGCGGCTCAGCAGACCCGGCTGTGCCGGCTGGGCTTTCGCTACCGCTGCTTCTGGTTTCTGCGCTGCAGGTTTGGCAGCAGGTTTTTCCAGAGCTGCTTCCGGTGGTGCTTCAGGCATGATGAAGGTCGCTAACGCAGGCTGCTCTGGCAGTTTGCGCTCGGCTGGCTCTTCATCGGAAGGCAGGGACATCTCTTCTTCATGCAGCTTCGGCAGCAGGTAGCTGAGGGTGGTCGTCTCTTCGCCCTTACGCACGCGCAGCACGTGATAGTGTGGGGTCTGCATCTGGTCGTTTGGCACGATGATGCAGCGAACGCCACCCTGACGCGCTTCAATCGCACTTACCGCTGCACGTTTTTCGTTAAGCAGGTAAGAGGCAACTGGCACCGGCACAATGGCGTGAACCTCTTTGGTGTTCTCTTTTAGCGCTTCTTCTTCAATCAGACGCAGAATGGAGAGGGACAGCGATTCGTTATCACGCACGGTACCGGTGCCGGAGCAGCGCGGACAAACGTGATGGCTGGACTCGCCGAGAGACGGGCTCAGACGCTGACGGGACATCTCCAGCAGGCCAAAGCGTGAGATATGGCTAATCTGGATACGCGCCCTGTCCTGACGCACCGCTTCGCGCAGACGGTTTTCAACCGCACGCTGGTGGCGAACAGGGGTCATGTCGATGAAGTCGATAACAATCAGACCACCCAGGTCGCGCAGGCGGAGCTGGCGGGCGATTTCATCAGCGGCTTCGAGGTTAGTGTTGTAAGCGGTCTCTTCGATATCGCCACCGCGCGTTGCACGCGCGGAGTTGATGTCGATAGCGGTCAGCGCTTCAGTGGTATCGATAACGATAGAACCGCCGGATGGCAGACGCACTTCACGCTGGAAAGCGGACTCAATCTGGGATTCGATCTGATAGTGGCTGAACAGCGGGATCTCGCCGGTGTACAGTTTAATTTTGCTGGTGAAATCCGGACGACCCAGCGCGGCGATGTGCTGGCGCGCCAGCTCAAGCACTTTCGGATTATCGATCAGAATCTCACCGATGTCCTGACGCAGGTAATCACGGAAGGCACGCACAATAACGTTGCTTTCCTGGTGGATCAGGAACGGAGCAGGGCGGCTTTCGGCTGCTTTCTGAATGGCTTCCCAGTGCTTCAGACGGAAGCTCAGGTCCCACTGCAGCGCTTCGGCTGATTTGCCAACGCCTGCGGTACGCACGATAAGCCCCATGCCGTCAGGCAGTTCGAGGCTTGCCAGCGCTTCTTTCAGCTCGGTACGGTCATCACCTTCGATACGGCGAGAGATGCCACCCGCACGCGGGTTGTTAGGCATCAGAACCAGATAGCTCCCTGCGAGGCTGATAAAGGTGGTCAGCGCGGCACCTTTGTTGCCACGCTCTTCTTTATCAATCTGAACGATAACTTCCTGACCTTCACGCAGAACATCTTTGATGTTTGGGCGGCCATGGGCGTTGTAGTTTGCGGGGAAATATTCGCGGGCGATTTCTTTCAGAGGGAGGAAACCATGACGCTCAGCACCGTAATCGACAAATGCAGCTTCAAGGCTTGGTTCAATGCGGGTGATTTTACCTTTGTAAATGTTCGCTTTTTTCTGTTCGTGTCCAGGACTTTCGATATCCAGATCGTACAGGCGCTGCCCATCCACAAGGGCGACACGCAACTCTTCTTGCTGAGTTGCGTTGATTAACATTCTTTTCATCGTAACTTACTCGTTATTCTTACATTGACGACAAAGCTGCGGGCAAGGTGACGCTTTCCGGGGTATGAACCGATGGCCTCGTGTCTGTTCACGTCGCCAACCTCACGGTTGTCGCTCGCTTAAGAGGCGCAGAGTGTCGGTTGCCTGTATTTCATACGGAAACACAGCGCAATTATCAGGGGAATTGCCTGGGTAGAACTCTCCAGAGAACAATCCTTATACCGGGAAGTACTGCAACCCGCAGCCCGCTAACTGCCTGAAAGATCAATACGTCTTACGCCATTGCTGCGTGGATGATCGGTCAGACAAAATTGGTCATTCCGTCAACATCCTTACTTAACTAGGATTTAACACGGAAAACAGCCTCATTATTCCACTGCTCGCCGGGTTATAGCAAGATGACTTTTACCAATTATCACCCGGTTACTCACAGTTTCTTCACTTCAGAATGGCGATTGGTTTAATAACCACCAAATCGGTTGCGCGAAACGGGGAGCTGGCCGGATAAAAGTAAATATAAGCATAGAAAAATGAGTGGCGCTAATGGCTGACGATATTTAGAATCGCCAACCATGAAAACAGAGACTCCAGCCGTAAAAATGGTTGCCATCGCCGAAGATGACGCGGGGCAACGTATCGATAACTTTTTGCGCACCCAGTTGAAAGGTGTGCCAAAGAGCATGATTTACCGCATCCTGCGTAAGGGCGAAGTGCGGGTGAACAAAAAACGCGTGAAGCCCGAGTACAAACTCGAGGCGGGCGATGAAGTGCGTATTCCGCCGGTGCGCGTTGCGGAACGTGAAGAAGAGACCGTTTCACCGAAGCTACAGAAAGTGGCGGCCCTGAGCGATGTGATCCTGTACGAAGATGACCACATTCTGGTGCTCAATAAACCGTCAGGAACAGCTGTTCATGGCGGTAGCGGCCTGAGCTTCGGCGTGATTGAAGGGCTGCGAGCCCTGCGCCCGGAAGCACGCTTCCTTGAACTGGTGCACCGTCTTGACCGTGATACCTCTGGCGTACTGCTGGTGGCGAAAAAGCGTTCTGCGCTGCGTTCGCTGCATGAACAGCTGCGTGAAAAAGGGATGCAGAAAGACTACCTGGCGCTGGTGCGCGGTCAGTGGCAGTCCCATGTAAAAGTAGTGCAGGCGCCGCTGCTGAAGAATATTCTGCAAAGCGGCGAACGTATTGTCCGCGTAAGCCAGGAAGGGAAACCGTCTGAGACACGCTTTAAAGTTGAAGAGCGCTATGAGTTTGCCACGCTGGTGCGCTGCAGTCCGGTGACAGGTCGTACCCATCAGATCCGCGTGCATACGCAGTTTGCAGGGCACCCAATTGCCTTTGATGACCGCTATGGCGACCGCGAGTTTGATAAGCAGCTGGCGGGGACGGGGCTGTCGCGTCTGTTCCTGCATGCGGCAGCGCTGAAGTTTACCCATCCAAATACGGGGGAAGTCATCCGTATTGAAGCGCCGCTGGACGAGCAGTTGAAACGCTGTCTTAAGGTTCTGCGCGGCTGATTTTGCTTCCCCCCTCTCCCTGTGGGAGAGGGCTGGGGTGAGGGCATCAGGCCGCAACCTTCCAGTCATATGGTCAGCGGATTACACTCTTCTCGTCTTAACATCTGACACAGGGCAATCAGCGGTAACCCCACCAGCGTGTTGGGATCGCGTCCGTCCAGCTTGTCGAACAGCGCAATCCCCAATCCTTCACTTTTAAAGCTTCCCGCACAGTTCAGCGGACGTTCCCGGCGCACATAATCCACGATCTCTTGCTCGCTGAGATGGCGGAAGTGTACGTCGAACGGCTCGCATTCGGTTTGCAGATGACCGGTGGCGGAGTTATAGAGCGCCAGGCCGGTATAAAAGGTCACGATAGTGCCTCGCGCACGCAGAAGCTGCTGACAGGCGTTCTCCTCCGTATGGGGCTTGCCGGTGATTTCGCCGTCCAGCACGCAAACCTGGTCTGAGCCTATAATCAAATGTGCGGGGTAACGTGCGGCCAGCGACTGCGCTTTCTCTTTAGCAAGACGCATCACCAGATGACGCGGTGATTCGCCCGGCTGTGGCGTCTCATCCACCTCTGGCGCGGCGCATTCAAACGGGATCCCGAGCTTTTCCAGCAGCGTTCGGCGGTAGGGAGATGTGGAAGCAAGGACGAGATTTGGCATATTTTTATCACCAGATATAGCGTATCGATGCCAGCCATTTTAAACTACAGGCCGCAATGTGTGCGAATAATTGGCAAAAGGCAGCTCTGGTTGCCTTTTTCTTTGACTCTATGACGTTACAAAGTTAATATGCGCGCCCTATGCAAAAGGTAAAATTACCCCTGACTCTTGATCCGGTTCGTACGGCTCAAAAACGCCTCGATTACGAAGGTATCTATACTTCCGATCAGGCTGAGCGTATTGCCGAATCCGTAGTCAGTGTGGACAGTGATGTAGAATGCTCCATGTCGTTCGCTATCGACAACCAGCGTCTCGCCGTTTTAACCGGTGATGCAAAGGTGACGGTAACGCTCGAGTGTCAGCGTTGCGGGAAACCGTTTGTACAGCATGTTCACACAACGTATTGTTTCAGTCCGGTTCGTTCTGACGAACAGGCTGAAGCACTCCCGGAAGCGTATGAGCCGATTGAGGTTAACGAATTCGGTGAAATCGATCTTCTGGCTCTGGTTGAAGATGAAATCATCCTCACCTTGCCAGTGGTTCCGGTGCATGATTCTGAACACTGTGAAGTGTCCGAGGCGGACATGGTCTTTGGGGAACTGCCTGATGAAGCGCAAAAACCAAACCCATTTGCCGTATTAGCCAGCTTAAAGCGTAAGTAATTGAGGAGTAAGGTCCATGGCCGTACAACAGAATAAACCAACCCGTTCCAAACGTGGCATGCGTCGTTCCCATGACGCGCTGACTGCAGTTACCAGCCTGTCTGTAGACAAGACTTCTGGTGAGAAACACCTGCGTCACCACATCACCGCTGACGGTTTCTACCGCGGCCGCAAGGTTATCACTAAGTAATCACGCGCAAGCGTGATTAGGCTTAGTGAGGATTTCCCCGTGCAAACGGGGAATTTACCGAACCAGGCTGCGACGATACCTTGACACGTCTAACCCTGGCGTTAGATGTCATGGGGGGTGATTTTGGCCCTTCCGTGACAGTGCCTGCAGCATTGCAGGCACTGAATTCTAATTCGCAACTCACACTCCTTTTAGTCGGCAATCCCGACACAATCACGCCATTACTCGCAAAAGCTGACTTTGAACAACGTTCGCGTCTGCAGATTATCCCTGCGCAGTCAGTTATTGCCAGTGATGCCCGACCCTCGCAGGCCATTCGCAATAGTCGTGGCAGCTCTATGCGGATAGCGCTGGAGCTGGTGAAAGAAGGGCGAGCTCAGGCTTGCGTCAGCGCGGGGAATACCGGCGCGCTGATGGGCCTCTCGAAATTGCTGCTCAAACCTATTGAAGGTATTGAGCGTCCGGCGCTGGTAACGGTGTTACCGCATCAGCAGAAGGGCAAGACGGTAGTGCTCGATTTGGGCGCTAACGTCGACTGTGATAGTACTATGCTGGCTCAGTTTGCCGTGATGGGATCGGTGCTGGCAGAAGAAGTTGTCGGAATCAACACTCCCCGTGTTGCGTTACTGAACATTGGTGAAGAAGAGACCAAAGGCCTGGACAGCATTCGCGAAGCGGCTGAATTGCTCAAACAGGTTCCCTCCATCAACTATATTGGTTATCTCGAAGCCAATGAGTTGTTGACGGGTAAAACGGATGTTCTGGTGTGCGATGGCTTCACCGGGAACGTCACGTTGAAGACCATGGAAGGGGTCGTACGCATGTTTCTTTCTCTGCTGAAATCTCAGGGAGAAGGTAAAAAAAGCGCCTGGTGGCTGATTTTATTGAAGCGTTGGTTACAAAAGAGCCTGACGCGGCGATTCAGTCACCTCAACCCCGACCAGTATAATGGCGCCTGTCTGTTAGGATTGCGCGGCATCGTGATTAAGAGTCATGGCGCCGCCAATCAGCGAGCATTTGCTGTCGCGATTGAACAGGCAGTGCAGGCGGTGCAGCGACAAGTCCCTCAGCGGATTGCCGCTCGCCTGGAATCTGTATTAGCTAAAAGTGACTGAGCGTACATGTATACGAAGATTTTAGGTACCGGCAGCTACCTGCCAAAACAAGTGCGTACTAACGCCGATCTGGAAAAAATGGTAGATACGTCTGACGAGTGGATTGTCACGCGCACAGGTATCCGTGAACGTCGTATTGCCGCGCCAGACGAAACCGTGTCGACCATGGGTTACGAAGCCGCACAGCGTGCTATCGAAATGGCGGGCATTGATAAAGAACAGATTGGTTTGATCGTGGTCGCCACGACGTCTGCCACACATGCTTTCCCAAGCGCGGCATGCCAGGTGCAGAACATGCTCGGTATTAAAGGCTGTCCGGCGTTTGACGTCGCTGCCGCGTGCGCAGGCTTCACCTATGCGCTGAGCGTCGCCGATCAGTACGTGAAATCCGGTGCCGTTAAATATGCGCTGGTGATCGGTGCTGACGTGCTGGCGCGTACCTGCGATCCAACCGATCGTGGAACGATCATTATTTTTGGTGATGGTGCGGGCGCGGTGCTGCTGGGGCAGTCCGAAGAGCCGGGTATCATCTCTACGCATCTGCATGCTGATGGCAGCTACCGCGAACTGTTGACCCTGCCTAACGCCGATCGCGTTAATCCGGACAACTCGATTTACCTGACTATGGCAGGGAACGAGGTGTTCAAGGTGGCGGTAACCGAGCTTGCACATATCGTTGATGAAACGCTGGAAGCGAATAACCTTGAGCGTACCGCGCTCGACTGGCTGGTGCCGCATCAGGCGAACCTGCGTATCATCAGCGCGACCGCGAAAAAGCTGGGCATGTCGATGGATAACGTTGTCGTGACGCTGGATCGTCACGGCAACACCTCTGCGGCGTCGGTACCGTGCGCATTTGATGAAGCGGTACGCGATGGACGAATCAAACGGGGCCAGCTGGTCTTGCTTGAAGCCTTCGGTGGCGGGTTCACCTGGGGTTCCGCGCTGGTTCGTTTCTAGTATAAGGAATAAAAAATGACGCAATTTGCTTTTGTGTTCCCGGGCCAGGGCTCTCAAACCGTTGGGATGTTGTCTGAAATGGCAGCACACTATCCGGTAATTGAAGAGACTTTCCGTGAAGCTTCTGATGCACTGGGTTATGATTTATGGGCGCTGACCCAGCAGGGTCCGGCCGAAGAACTGAACAAAACCTGGCAGACTCAGCCAGCGCTGCTGACCGCGTCCGTTGCGCTGTGGCGCGTCTGGCAGCAGCAGTGCGGTAAAGCGCCAGCGCTGCTCGCGGGTCATAGCCTGGGTGAATACTCTGCGCTAGTGTGTGCCGGCGTGATCGCGTTTGCTGACGCGGTACGTCTGGTGGAACTGCGCGGTAAATTCATGCAGGAAGCGGTGCCGGAAGGTACGGGCGGCATGTCTGCCATCATCGGTCTGGATGATGCTGCAATTGCAAAAGCGTGTGAAGAATCTGCTGAAGGCCAGGTTGTCTCTCCGGTAAACTTCAACTCGCCGGGCCAGGTGGTTATTGCCGGTCATAAAGAAGCGGTTGAACGCGCGGGTGCGGCCTGTAAAGCAGCGGGTGCTAAGCGTGCGCTGCCACTGCCGGTCAGCGTGCCGTCTCACTGTGCTCTGATGAAGCCTGCCGCCGAGAAGCTGGCGGTTGAGCTGGAAAAAATAACGTTTAACACACCGACGATTTCCGTTGTGAACAACGTCGATGTGAAATGCGAAACCGCACCGGAAGCTATCCGCGACGCGCTGGTTCGCCAGCTCTACAGCCCGGTACAGTGGACCAAAACCGTTGAGTTTATGGCCTCTCAGGGCGTTGAGCACCTGTATGAAGTCGGCCCAGGTAAAGTCCTCACCGGTCTGACAAAACGTATTGTTGACACCCTGACAGCCTCGGCGATTAACGAGCCGGAAGCGATGTCAGCGGCACTCTCGCAATAAAAGAGGAATACCATGAGTTTTGAAGGAAAAATCGCCCTGGTCACTGGCGCAAGCCGCGGTATCGGGCGTGCAATTGCTGAAACACTGGTTGCGCGCGGCGCGAAGGTGATTGGTACAGCAACCAGCGAGAATGGCGCTCAGGCCATCAGCGAGTATCTGGGTGCAAACGGTAAAGGTCTGGTACTGAATGTGACTGAACCTGCATCTATTGAATCTGTTCTGGAAAATATTCGCGCAGAGTTTGGTGAAGTGGATATTCTGGTAAACAATGCCGGGATCACTCGCGATAACCTGTTAATGCGAATGAAAGACGACGAGTGGAACGATATCATCGAAACCAACCTGTCATCTGTATTCCGTCTGTCAAAAGCGGTAATGCGCGCTATGATGAAAAAGCGTCATGGTCGTATTATCACTGTCGGTTCTGTGGTTGGTACCATGGGAAATGCTGGTCAGGCTAACTACGCTGCGGCGAAAGCAGGTCTGATTGGTTTCAGTAAGTCGCTGGCGCGTGAAGTTGCGTCCCGCGGTATTACGGTAAACGTTGTTGCTCCGGGCTTTATTGAAACGGACATGACGCGTGCGCTGACTGATGAGCAGCGTGCGGGTACGCTGGCGGCAGTTCCGGCGGGTCGTCTTGGCGACCCTAAAGAAATCGCCAGTGCGGTTGCATTTTTAGCCTCTGACGAAGCGGGTTACATCACTGGTGAGACCCTCCACGTCAACGGCGGGATGTATATGGTTTAACCACGATGAAAAATATTTGCGTTATTAGGGCGAATGGCCTCAAAATAACGTAAAATCGTGGTACGAACTGCCGGGATTTAGTTGCAAATTTTTCAACATTTTATACACTACGAAAACCATCGCGAAAGCGAGTTTTGATAGGAAATTTAAGAGTATGAGCACTATCGAAGAACGCGTTAAGAAAATTATCGGCGAACAGCTGGGCGTTAAGCAGGAAGAAGTTGTGAACTCCGCTTCCTTCGTTGAAGACCTGGGCGCAGATTCTCTTGACACCGTTGAGCTGGTAATGGCTCTGGAAGAAGAGTTTGATACTGAGATTCCGGACGAGGAAGCTGAGAAGATCACCACCGTTCAGGCTGCCATTGATTACATCAACGGTCACCAGGCGTAAGTGAACATCTCCAGGCGGTCATTCGACCGCCTGAGTTTTATCTTTATTTAGTCCCACGAATCTCTTTTTTTTATCCCTCCCTGGAGGACAAACGTGTCTAAGCGTCGTGTAGTTGTGACCGGACTTGGCATGTTGTCTCCTGTCGGCAATACCGTAGAGTCTACCTGGAAAGCTCTCCTTGCCGGTCAGAGCGGCATCAGCCTAATCGACCATTTCGATACTAGCGCCTATGCAACAAAATTTGCTGGCTTAGTAAAGGATTTTAACTGTGAAGATATCATCTCGCGCAAAGAACAGCGCAAGATGGATGCCTTCATTCAATATGGAATTGTCGCTGGCGTTCAGGCCATGCAGGATTCTGGTCTTGAAATTACGGAAGAGAACGCAACCCGTATCGGCGCCGCTATCGGCTCCGGGATTGGCGGTCTTGGTCTGATCGAGGAAAACCATACATCTCTGATGAATGGCGGCCCGCGTAAGATCAGCCCGTTCTTCGTTCCGTCCACGATTGTTAACATGGTGGCGGGTCACCTGACCATCATGTTCGGCCTGCGTGGGCCAAGCATTTCAATCGCGACTGCCTGTACGTCTGGCGTACATAACATCGGCCAGGCCGCGCGCATTATTGCGTACGGCGATGCAGATGCTATGGTTGCGGGCGGTGCTGAAAAAGCCAGTACCCCACTGGGTGTCGGCGGTTTCGGTGCGGCGCGTGCGCTGTCTACCCGTAATGATAATCCGCAGGCGGCGAGCCGTCCGTGGGATAAAGATCGTGACGGCTTCGTGCTGGGCGACGGGGCGGGCATGATCGTACTGGAAGAGTACGAACACGCGAAAAAACGCGGCGCGAAAATTTATGCTGAAATCGTTGGTTTCGGCATGAGCAGCGATGCTTACCACATGACGTCTCCTCCTGAGAACGGCGCGGGTGCTGCGCTGGCGATGGAAAACGCGATTCGTGATGCGGGTATTACCCCAGCACAAATTGGCTACGTGAACGCGCACGGTACTTCTACACCTGCAGGCGATAAAGCTGAAGCTCAGGCGGTTAAGTCTATCTTCGGCGAATCTGCCAGCCGCGTAATGGTGAGCTCAACCAAGTCCATGACCGGTCACCTGCTGGGTGCGGCGGGTGCGGTAGAGTCAATCTACTCCATCCTTGCGCTGCGCGATCAGGCTGTTCCGCCAACCATCAACCTGGATAACCCGGATGAAGGTTGCGATCTGGACTTCGTTCCTCACGAAGCGCGTCAGGTTAGCGGTATGGAGTACACCCTGTGTAACTCCTTCGGCTTCGGTGGTACCAACGGTTCTCTGATCTTCAAAAAGATCTGATCCTGACGTCCCTGTCGCATTTAAAAAGGTCCGCTTGCCGGGCCTTTTTTATTAAGCCTAATCTTCTTGTCGGCTGCATGACATCCTGCCAGACTAATTGCCCACGCATAAGGAGCCACCATGTTTTTAATCAATGGCCTTGAGCAGGACACGCTGCCTGCCAGCGACAGGGCGATACAGTTCGGTGATGGTTGCTTTACGACGGCGCGCATTCTGGACGGCGATGTCTGCTTGCTGGAGGCGCACATTCGACGCCTGCAGCATGGCTGTGAAAAGCTCATGATCCCCTTTACGCACTGGGACACGCTGCGTCAGGAAATGTGCGAGCTGGGAACCGGGAAGGACAGCGGCGTACTCAAAGTCATCATCAGCCGCGGCAGTGGTGGCCGGGGTTACAGCGCTGCATCGTGCCTCAACCCAACGCGTATCCTCTCCGTTTCTGCTTATCCCGCGCATTATTCTCGCTGGCGAGAAGACGGCGTCACGCTGACGCTGAGCCCTGTACGACTGGGACGAAACCCGATGCTGGCCGGGCTTAAGCATCTCAACCGCCTCGAGCAGGTGCTCATTCGTACTCATCTTGAACAGACGGACGCCGATGAGGCGCTGGTTCTTGACAGCGAAGGGTTCATTACGGAATGCTGTGCGGCTAATTTACTCTGGCGGCAGGGGGAAAAGGTGTTCACTCCGTCGCTGGAATACGCTGGCGTAAATGGGTTAATGCGTCAGTTTTGTCTGCAACAGCTGGCACGCTCTGGCTTTCGCGTTGTCGAAGTTAGCGCAGGAGAAGCGGCGCTACGGACCGCAGATGAAGTCATCATCTGCAATGCGCTGATGCCTGTTGTACCCGTCCGTGCGTATGGCCAACAACGCTGGTCTTCGCGCGAGCTGTTTCAGTTTTTAGCCCCGATATGTGAGCAAACCAGATAGTCATGAAAAAAATGTTGCGCTTTGTCCTTATCCTCATCGTTGCGCTGGGCGTCGCCGGCGGAGCGGGCGTATGGAAAGTTCGCCAGCTGGCGAACAGCAAGATCCTGGTTAAAGACGAAACGATCTTTACCCTGAAAGCGGGAACCGGCCGTCAGGCGCTTGGGGAACAGCTCTATGGCGACAAGATTATCAATCGTCCACGGGTATTCCAGTGGCTATTGCGCGTGGAGCCTGAGCTGTCACATTTCAAAGCTGGTACCTATCGCTTTACGCCGGGAATGACCGTCAGAGAGATGCTGCAGCTGCTGGAAAGCGGTAAAGAAGCCCAGTTCCCACTGCGGTTTGTGGAAGGGATGCGCCTGAGCGATTACCTCAAACAGCTGCGTGACGCGCCGTATATCAAACATACCTTAAAAGACGATAGCTATCAGACGGTGGCAGAAGCGCTGAAGCTTGAACATCCGGAATGGGTGGAAGGCTGGTTCTGGCCAGACACCTGGATGTACACGGCAGGCACGACCGATGTGGCTATCCTAAAGCGGGCGCACAAAAAAATGGTTGCCGCCGTAGATGCCGCCTGGGAAGGGCGGATGGAAGGATTGCCTTACAGCGATCCGAACCAGTTCGTGACCATGGCCTCGATCATCGAGAAAGAGACTGCCGTCGCTGCTGAGCGCGATCGGGTGGCGTCGGTATTTATCAACCGTCTGCGCATCGGCATGCGCCTGCAAACCGATCCTACCGTTATCTACGGCATGGGAGAGAGCTATATGGGCAAGATTTCCAGAAAAGATCTGGAGACGCCAACGGCGTATAATACCTACGTGATAAGCGGTTTGCCGCCAGGCCCGATTGCCACGCCGAGCGAAGCGTCGCTGAAAGCCGCCGCGCATCCGGCTAAAACACCGTATCTCTATTTTGTGGCTGATGGAAAAGGGGGGCATACCTTTAACACCAACCTTGCCAGCCACAATCGCTCTGTTCAGGACTATCTGAAGGCACTTAAGGAAAAAAATGCGCAGTAAATACATTGTCATTGAGGGACTCGAAGGGGCGGGTAAAACCACTGCCCGCAACGTGGTGGTGGATACGCTCAAAGCGCTTGGCGTGGCGGACATGGTATTTACCCGCGAGCCGGGCGGCACGCAGCTGGCTGAAAAGCTGCGCAGCCTGGTACTGGATATCAAATCCGTCGGCGACGAAGTTATCACTGACAAGGCCGAAGTGCTGATGTTCTACGCGGCGCGCGTTCAACTGGTTGAGACGGTGATCAAACCCGCCCTGGCCGAGGGCAAGTGGGTGATCGGCGACCGTCACGATCTGTCGACTCAGGCGTATCAGGGCGGAGGACGCGGCATCGACCAGACAATGCTCGCAACGCTGCGTAATGCCGTATTGGGTGATTTTCGCCCCGACCTGACGCTCTATCTGGATGTGACCCCGGAAGTGGGCCTCAAGCGTGCCCGCGCGCGCGGCGAGCTGGACCGCATTGAACAAGAGTCGTTTGATTTCTTTAACCGCACCCGCGCGCGCTATCTTGAGCTGGCCGCACAGGACAGCTCAATTTGTACCATTGATGCGACGCAGTCCCTGGACGACGTCACGAGCGACATTCAACACACCATTACGCAGTGGGTGCAGGAGCAGCAGGCATGAAATGGTATCCATGGTTGCGCCCACACTTTGAACAGCTGATCGGCAGCTATCAGGCGGGTCGGGGGCATCATGCGTTACTGATTCAGGCATTACCAGGGATGGGTGATGATGCGCTGATTTATGCCATCACCCGTTTTCTGATGTGTCAGCAGCCGGAAGGGCACAAGAGCTGTGGTAAATGCCGTGGCTGCCAGCTCATGCAGGCGGGGACGCATCCAGACTACTACACCCTTGAGCCTGAGAAGGGCAAAAGCGCGCTCGGTATTGATGCCGTGCGTGAAGTCAGTGAAAAATTGTATGAGCACGCGCGACTGGGCGGCGCTAAAGTGGTCTGGCTTAAAGACGCCACCTTGCTTACCGAGGCGGCGGCTAACGCCCTGCTTAAAACCCTGGAAGAGCCGCCGGTTAAAACGTGGTTTTTCCTCTCATGCCGTGACCCGGGACGATTACTGGCGACGTTGCGCAGCCGTTGTCGTCTTCATCACCTGGCGGTACCTCAGGAATCGTGGGCGCTGAGCTGGCTTGAACGAGAGGTGACAACGTCACCAGAGGGTGCGCTGTCCGCCTTGCGCCTGAGCAGCGGCGCGCCCGCAGCGGCGCTGGCACTACTGCAGCCTGACGTCTGGTCAGAGCGAGAAACGCTCTGCCGGGCCCTGGATGCCTCACTGAACAGTCAGGACTGGCTAAGTTTACTGCCTGCGCTTAACAGCGATCGGGCCGTTGAGCGTCTGCACTGGCTGGCCTCCTTGCTGTTGGATGCGCTCAAAATCCAGCAGGGGGCTACGCTTCTGACCAACCCGGACGCGTTGCCGCTGGTGAATACACTGGCGAACCGCCTCTCAGTGAAGATTCTTCACGCGATGCTCCATGACATCTGCCAGAGCCGTGAACAGCTTTTAACCGTGACGGGTCTTAATCGCGAGCTTTTACTGACCGACCAGTTACTGCGTATCGAACATTACCTGCAACCCGGCGTCACACCGCCTGTTTCCCATCTCTGAGAGAGACATTATGTTTTTAGTCGACTCACACTGCCATCTTGATGGCCTGGATTATCAATCCCTGCATAAAAACGTGGATGACGTGCTGGCAAAAGCCGCTGCCCGCGATGTGAAATTCTGTCTTGCGGTGGCGACCACGCTGCCGGGCTACTGCTCCATGCGTGAGCTGGTGGGCGTTCGCGATAACGTGGTGTTCTCCTGCGGCGTGCATCCGTTGAATCAGGACGAGGCGTACGACGTTGAGGATCTGCGCCGACTGGCAGCCGAAGAGGGCGTGGTGGCGATGGGCGAGACCGGGCTGGACTATTTTTACACGCCGGAAACCAAACCGCGCCAGCAGGAGTCCTTCCGCAACCATATTCGCATTGGCCGGGAACTGAACAAGCCGGTTATCGTCCACACCCGCGATGCGCGCGCGGATACCCTGGCTATCCTCCGGGAAGAAAAGGTGACGGATTGCGGTGGCGTACTACACTGTTTCACAGAAGACAGAGAAACGGCGGGGAAGCTGCTTGATTTGGGGTTTTATATCTCGTTTTCGGGGATCGTGACGTTCCGTAACGCTGAGCAGCTGCGTGATGCTGCACGTTATGTTCCGCTCGATCGTATTCTGGTGGAGACGGATTCTCCGTACCTGGCACCGGTACCGCATCGCGGTAAAGAGAACCAGCCCGCTATGACGAGAGATGTGGCTGAGTACATGGCCGTACTGAAGGGCGTCAGCATCGATGAGCTGGCCCGCGTGACGACGGGAAACTTCTCCACGCTGTTCCATATCGACCCCGCCCGCCTGCAATCTGTCTGATACACCTGTTTTTTTTAGGCTCGTAATTAATAAGTAAAACGAGTAAAGTTCACCGCCTCATTTGGGGCGGCGAGTGTGTATTTAGACACATCCGGACATGCTTTTTGTAAATAACTGAAAGTTTTTCGACCGCCTTAAGCTGAAACGTGATAGCCGTCAAACAAACTCAGAGGGAATTATTTTACTCTGTGTAATAAATAAAGGGCGCTTAGATGTCCTGTCCACGGCACGGTACTCCCCCCGGGCCAATGCGTGAAAGCGTAAAAAAAGCACAAATACTCAGGAGCACTCTCAATTATGTTTAAGAATGCATTTGCTAACCTGCAAAAGGTCGGTAAATCGCTGATGCTGCCAGTATCCGTACTGCCTATCGCAGGTATCCTGCTGGGTGTCGGTTCTGCTAACTTCAGCTGGCTGCCAGCCGTAGTGTCCCACGTGATGGCCGAAGCAGGCGGTTCTGTCTTTGCTAACATGCCACTGATCTTCGCGATCGGTGTGGCTCTGGGCTTCACCAATAACGACGGCGTTTCTGCGCTGGCTGCAGTGGTTGCCTACGGCATCATGGTGAAAACCATGGCTGTGGTTGCGCCGCTGGTTCTGCATTTACCGGCAGAAGAGATCGCCGCGAAACACCTGGCGGACACCGGTGTTCTGGGCGGTATCATCTCCGGTGCGATTGCAGCGTATATGTTTAACCGCTTCTATCGCATCAAGCTGCCTGAGTATCTGGGCTTCTTCGCGGGCAAGCGTTTCGTTCCGATCATCTCTGGTCTGGCAGCGATTTTCACTGGCGTGATCCTGTCCTTCATCTGGCCACCAATCGGCTCTGCTATCCAGACCTTCTCTCAGTGGGCTGCTTACCAGAACCCGGTTGTGGCGTTTGGTATCTACGGCTTCATCGAGCGTTGCCTGGTGCCATTCGGTCTGCACCACATCTGGAACGTTCCATTCCAGATGCAGATTGGTGAATTCACCAACGCAGCAGGCCAGGTATTCCACGGCGATATCCCACGTTATATGGCGGGCGACCCAACTGCAGGTAAACTGTCTGGTGGCTTCCTGTTCAAAATGTACGGTCTGCCAGCCGCGGCGATTGCTATCTGGCACTCTGCTAAGCCAGAGAACCGTGCAAAAGTGGGCGGTATCATGATCTCCGCAGCGCTGACCTCGTTCCTGACCGGTATCACCGAGCCGATCGAGTTCTCCTTCATGTTCGTTGCGCCGATCCTGTACGTTATCCACGCGATTCTGGCGGGCCTGGCGTTCCCAATCTGTATCCTGCTGGGTATGCGTGACGGTACGTCCTTCTCTCACGGTCTGATCGACTTCATCGTTCTGTCCGGCAACAGCAGCAAACTGTGGCTGTTCCCAATCGTGGGTGCGTGCTATGCCGTTGTTTACTACACTATCTTCCGCGTGCTGATTAAAGCACTAGACCTGAAAACTCCGGGTCGTGAAGATGCGACAGAAGACAGCAAAGCTGGCGCTACCAGCGAAATGGCTCCGGCACTGGTCGCAGCGTTCGGCGGTAAAGAGAACATCACTAACCTGGACGCGTGCATCACTCGTCTGCGTGTGAGCGTTGCCGACGTCGCGAAAGTAGACCAGCCGGGTCTGAAAAAACTGGGCGCAGCGGGCGTAGTTGTTGCAGGTTCTGGTGTACAGGCAATCTTCGGTACCAAATCCGATAACCTGAAAACCGAAATGGATGAGTACATCCGCAGCAACTAAGTTGTGACCTGGGGAGACTAAGGCAGCCGAATGGCTGCCTTTTTTATTTGTGTCTTAAAAAACGCCACTGAGACGCGAGAGCGGTCACTCTTCAGTCAGCTGATGAACATTCAGGAAAGAAATCGAGGGAGGAGGTTGAAAGGACAGGAGAAACTCGCTCATACTCTTGGATTGTGTCACACACCGATTCCGGGAGTGTGTTTACAGCGGACGCATTGCGCCAGATTAAACAAAAAAGGAAAAGGTCATGGCTGAAGAAACGATTTTCAGTAAAATTATCCGCCGCGAAATTCCGTCAGATATCGTCTATCAGGATGAACTGGTGACGGCTTTCCGGGACATTTCCCCTCAGGCTCCGACGCACATCCTTATCATTCCCAATATTCTGATTCCGACTGTAAACGACGTAAAAACCGAGCATGAAGTGGCGTTAGGTCGTATGCTGACGGTGGCTGCCAAAATCGCTGAACAGGAAGGGATTGCAGAAGACGGTTACCGTCTGATCATGAACTGCAACCGCCATGGTGGCCAGGAAGTTTATCATATTCACATGCATCTGCTGGGTGGACGTCCTCTGGGGCCGATGCTGGCACATAAAGGTCTTTGACATGCTGAAAGGGCGTATTGCAGCGCTGGTAATGGCGATGATGATTGTGGGGTGCAGCTCGCGTCCGGCGATCCCCGTGAATGATGAACAGACGCTGGTCATGGAATCTTCCGTGCTTGCCGCGGGCATCACGGCGCAACAGCCCGCGTTGACTATCAGTGAAATCAACTCATCTGCCTCCTCTACGCTCTTTAATGAAAGACATGAACCAGTGACGGTCCACTACCGTTTTTTCTGGTATGACGTAAGAGGTCTTGAAATGCATCCGCTGGAGGCGCCGCGCAGCGTCACCATTCCGGCCAGGTCGTCGGTAACGCTCTATGGCAGCGCCAACTATCTGGGTGCGCATAAGGTGAGACTTTATCTTTATCTCTGAGGGGTGAACCTTGATTAAAAATTTGAGCCGCTATGCGCTCGTGACAGCTTTCGCTCTGTTTCTCGCAGGGTGTGTGACCCGAACTGAACAGCCTGCGCCTGTGGAAGAGGCTAAACCGGGTACTGAACAGCCGACGCCGCCAACGCAGCAGCAGCCAACCGTGCCGTCTGTACCGTCTATTCCGGCGCAGCCAGGCCCGATTGAGCATCCGGACCAGACGTCACAGCCCACGCCGCGCGTGCGCCATTACGACTGGAACGGGGCAATGCAGCCGATGGTAGGCAAAATGCTGCAGGCGCAGGGCGTGACGGCGGGCAGCGTGTTGCTGGTCGACAGCGTCAACAACCGTACCAACGGTTCGCTGAACGCGGGTGAAGCCACGGAAACCCTGCGCAATGCTCTGGCTAACAACGGCAAGTTTACGCTGGTCTCGGCTCAGCAGCTCGCCGTCGCCAAACAGCAGCTGGGCCTGTCGCCGCAGGATAGCCTCGGCACCCGCAGCAAGGCGATCGGCATTGCCCGTAACGTTGGTGCACAGTATGTGCTGTACTCTAACGCCACCGGTAACGTGAACACCCCAGCCCTGCAGATGCAGCTGATGCTGGTTCAGACAGGCGAAATTATCTGGTCAGGTAAAGGTGCGGTTACGCAACAATGACAGCACGCGTGAAGAGATTCTGACGCGCTATTTTCCTCAGTACCGCCTTATCGCGCCGCAGGCCCATTCCGGGCTTGGCGGCGCGAGTTGCATTATAGAGCAGGGCGAACGACGTCTGGTCTTGCGGCAAAATCACGACCCCTCTGCTCCTGCCTCTCATTTTCGTCGTCAGTTTCGTGCCCTGAGACGTCTTCCGGCGGATCTCGTACCTGCCCCTCGTTTTTTCAGACAGGGCTGGATGGCCGTGGACTATCTGGAAGGTGAAGTTAAAAGCGCGCTGCCGGACACGCCGGAGCTTGCGGCGATGCTGTATCATCTGCACCGGCAGCCACGCCTGGGGTGGCGAACGACGTTATTCCCTCTACTGGAACATTACTGGCAGCAAGCCCTGCCAGACAGACGTACTCCAGTGTGGCTGGCACATCTCAAGCGGCTGCGTAAAACGGGCGAGCCGCAGCCTATTCGGCTCGCGCCGTTGCATATGGATGTTCATGCCGGGAATATTGTTCATACGCCAGCGGGCATCAGGCTTATCGACTGGG
This sequence comes from Enterobacter sp. 01-M-02-SI-ECC, assembly GCF_047530595.1. Taxonomy (NCBI): domain Bacteria; kingdom Pseudomonadati; phylum Pseudomonadota; class Gammaproteobacteria; order Enterobacterales; family Enterobacteriaceae; genus Enterobacter; species Enterobacter sp. 01-M-02-SI-ECC. The sequence continues at coordinate 431,832 of NZ_JBLKCZ010000001.1, forward strand.
AGTATGCGGGAGATGGCGATGTGGCGCTGGAGCTGGCGGCAGTCTGGACAGAGAGTGAAGCCGCGCGGCAGATGCTCATCAGGGGCTACGCCCGGATGGCACATATTGACCCCGACGCGCTGAGGCGTCAGGTCAAACGCTGGCGGCCCTGGGTCGTCATGTTAATGGCTGGCTGGTTTGAAATGCGCTATCGGCAGTCCAGAGAGAAACAATTTATTGCGCTGGCAGACGATGCCTGGCGTCAGTTACAAACTAAAGGATAAGAGAGGTGGATGTGGGTCCAGTCATGTTGGATGTAGAAGGGTTTGAGCTGGATGCGGAGGAGCGTGAAATTCTGGCGCATCCGCTGGTGGGTGGACTGATCCTGTTTACCCGCAACTATCACGATCCGGCGCAGCTGCGTGAGCTGGTGCGTCAGATCCGCGCCGCATCGCGCAATCATCTGGTGGTGGCCGTCGATCAGGAAGGCGGACGCGTGCAGCGTTTTCGCGACGGTTTTACCCGTCTCCCGGCAGCCCAGTCATTTGCCGCGCTGCTCGGCACAGAAGAGGGTGGAAAACTGGCGCAGGAGGCCGGCTGGCTGATGGCCAGCGAAATGATTGCCATGGATATCGACATCAGCTTTGCCCCGGTGCTGGATGTAGGGCATATCAGCGCTGCCATTGGCGAGCGCTCATACCATGAAGACCCGCGTATTGCGCTGGCAATGGCGACCCGGTTCATCGACGGCATGCACGATGCCGGGATGAAAACCACCGGGAAACACTTCCCGGGTCACGGGGCGGTGACGGCGGATTCTCACAAAGAGACCCCGCGCGATCCTCGCCCGGAAGCGGAGATTCGCGCCAAAGATATGTCGGTTTTCCAGTCGCTTATCACCGATAACAAGCTGGATGCCATTATGCCCGCGCACGTGATTTACAGCGACGTCGACCCGCGTCCTGCCAGCGGTTCTCCGCACTGGCTGAAAACCGTTCTGCGCCAGGAACTGGGCTTCAACGGCGTGATTTTCTCTGACGATTTGTCGATGGAAGGGGCCGCGATCATGGGCAGCTACGCTGAACGCGGTCAGGCATCTCTGGATGCAGGTTGCGATATGATCCTGGTCTGCAATAATCGTAAAGGTGCCGTTAGCGTGCTGGATAACCTGTCGCCGATCAATGCAGAGCGTGTTACACAATTGTATCATAAAGGTTCATTTAGCCGTCAGGAGCTGATGGATTCGGCGCGCTGGAAGACGGTCAACGCCCGGCTTGAAGACCTGAATGAGCGCTGGCAGGCACATAAAGCCAGCCTGTAAACCCTCCCGGAAGGCGTAGCGTGGTGAGAAGACGATGATCATCTATTTACACGGTTTTGACTCAAACAGTCCTGGTAATCATGAGAAGGTGCTGCAGCTGCAGTTTATCGATCCGGATGTACGCTTGATCAGCTACAGCACGCGCCATCCGAAGCATGATATGCAGCATCTGCTCAAAGAGGTGGACAAGATGTTGCAGCTCAACGTCGACGATCGCCCGTTAATCTGCGGCGTGGGGCTGGGCGGCTACTGGGCAGAGCGGATTGGCTTCCTGTGCGACATTCGCCAGGTGGTGTTCAATCCTAATCTGTTCCCGAACGAGAACATGGAAGGCAAAATTGACCGCCCGGAAGAGTATGTCGATATTGCGACCAAGTGCGTCAGCAACTTCCGTGAGAAAAACCGCGACCGCTGCCTGGTGATCCTTTCGCGTAATGATGAAGCGCTCAACAGCCATCGTGCAGCAGAGCTCCTGCATCATTACTATGAGATCGTCTGGGACGAAGAACAGACCCACAAGTTCAAAAACATTTCTCCGCATCTGCAGCGTATCAAAGCGTTTAAAACGCTGGGTTAATCAATTACCCGCATGCATCAAAGCCCGGCCGCGAAAGCGTACCGGGCTTTCTTTTTGACCAGAATTGTCTACTTTTAAGCCATCAAAACTTGATGCATATCAATTTTGGTATGACCAATGCGCCTGACGTGGTATTCTCAATGCACCTGAATGGTTTCAGTGCTGTAACCTATTGTTAATTAAGGGTTATTTTTATAACTTTTAATTAACAATTGGTTAATAATTTGAGGGGGTCACGTTGACTACGCCATTGAAAAAGATAGTGATTGTAGGCGGTGGTGCTGGCGGGCTGGAGCTGGCTACACAGCTGGGCAAGAAGCTGGGTCGCGGTAAAAAAGCCAAAATTACGCTGGTGGATCGTAACCACAGCCACCTGTGGAAACCGCTGCTGCACGAAGTGGCGACCGGTTCTCTGGATGAGGGCGTGGACGCGCTCAGCTATCTGGCGCACGCGCGCAACCATCATTTCCAGTTCCAGCTGGGCTCGGTGGTGGACATCAACCGTGAAAGCAAAACCATCACCCTGGCAGAGCTGCGCGATGATAAAGGGGATCTGCTGGTTCCCGAGCGTAAACTGGCGTACGACACGCTGGTCATGGCGCTGGGCAGTACCTCCAACGACTTCAACACGCCGGGGGTGAAAGAGCACTGTATCTTCCTCGATAACCCGCACCAGGCGCGTCGTTTCCATCAGGAAATGCTGAACCTGTTCCTGAAGTACACCAGCAATATGGGTGCGAACGGTAAGGTGAATATCGCTATTGTCGGCGGCGGCGCGACGGGCGTTGAGCTGTCAGCGGAGCTGCACAATGCGGTGAAACAGCTGCACAGCTACGGTTATAAAGGGTTAACTAACGAAGCGCTGAACGTCACGCTGGTTGAAGCCGGTGAACGCATCCTGCCTGCGCTACCTCCGCGTATTTCCGGTGCGGCGCACAATGAGCTCACCAAATTGGGCGTGCGGGTGCTGACGCAGACCATGGTGACCAGCGCCGACGAAGGCGGCCTGCATACCAAAGACGGCGAGTATATCAAAGCGGATCTGATGGTCTGGGCGGCAGGTATCAAAGCGCCTGACTTTATGAAAGAGATCGGCGGTCTGGAAACCAACCGCATTAACCAGCTGGTAACCGAGCCAACGCTGCAAACCACGCGTGACCCTGAAATCTTTGCCATCGGTGACTGTGCCTCCTGTGCGCGTCCTGAAGGTGGATTCGTGCCGCCGCGCGCGCAGGCCGCTCACCAGATGGCAAGCCTGGTGCTGCACAACATTCTGGCGCAGTACAAAGGCAAGCCAATGAAAGCCTATGTCTACAAAGACCACGGTTCACTGGTGTCGCTGTCAAACTTCTCTACCGTCGGCAGCCTGATGGGCAACCTGATGCGCGGCTCAATGATGGTAGAAGGGCGCATTGCCCGCTTCGTGTATATCTCCCTGTACCGCATGCACCAGATTGCGCTGCACGGCTACTTCAAAACCGGGCTGATGATGCTGGTGGGCAGAATCAACCGCGTGATCCGTCCGCGTCTGAAACTGCACTAATCTTTCACTCCCTCCGGGCCCTCCGGAGGGAGTTTTTAGCATTTCATGCTGTAGATCACAGTTTGACTGCTTAAGAGTTCTCCTAAATACAATATATCTCCTCTTAACGCTCCTTTTTTGATCCTTTATCTTATTGGCGAAGCCGTGCCTCCATTGCAAAATTGTTACCAATAGCAACAAAGGAGGAAGTCCCGTGAATAAATCAATGTTGGCGGGTATAGGGATTGGCGTCGCGGCTGCGTTAGGTGTGGCTGCCGTTGCCAGTCTCAACGTATTAGATCGCGGCCCGCAGTATGCACAGGTGGTTTCTGCTACACCGATTAAAGAAACCGTAAAAACCCCTCGTCAGGAGTGCCGCAACGTTTCCGTGACGCACCGTCGTCCGGTGCAGGATGAAAACCGCATTGCCGGTTCTGTTCTGGGTGCGGTAGCGGGTGGCGTAATTGGTCACCAGTTCGGCGGCGGCCGGGGTAAAGACGTAGCGACCGTGGTCGGCGCGCTGGGTGGCGGCTATGCCGGTAACCAGGTGCAGGGCGCGATGCAGGATAATGATACCTACACCACGACTCAGCAACGCTGCAAAACCGTCTATGATAAGTCGGAAAAAATGCTGGGCTATGACGTGACGTACAAAATTGGCGATCAGCAGGGCAAAATCCGCATGGATAGAGACCCGGGCACGCAAATTCCACTGGATGGAAACGGCCAGCTGGTTCTGAATAACAAAGTGTAAAAAAGATGTTCTCTGAATTTAGCTCCTCATGCGCTCAGGCTGAGGAGCTTTTTTTTGCTTTAGATTTTGAGTAGCTCAGGCCACAGCCGCAGCGTGGTTTCGCTAATATTCTGCAGTTTTTCCAGCGTGGCCCCTTCACGGGCGCTGATCGACATCCCCTGCAAAATACAGCTCAGGTATTGTGCCAGCAGCTGAGGGTTGCATTGCGCGGGGAGTTCACCGCGCTGCTGGCGCTGAGCCAGAAAGGCGCTGAGGGTCTCCTCCTGCATCGCATGCCGCGATTTCACCGTATTGGCAATCTCTTTGGAGGACGCCGCAAGGGTGGCAGAAGTGTTAATCATAAAGCAGCCCGCAGGCGTCTCTTTACTGGTAAAGCAGGTCGCGACGGCGGTGAAATAGTCGCGAAGCGCCTGTTCAACGCTTTTCTCTTCGCAGAACAGCTGGGCTTCATGTTTCGCCGCAAAACGCGAAATGTATCTGTCCAGCACCGCCCTGAACAGTCCCTCTTTATTGGTAAATTCGGCATACAGCGTCGGCGCTTTGGCTCCGGTGGCTTCTACCAGATCGGAAAGCGAGGTTGCTTCATACCCATGTTGCCAGAAGAGAGTCATGGCCTTATCAAGCGCTGCATCCCTGTCAAACACTTTTGGTCGGCCACGGCTTTTCTTCGCACAACTCGTGACATCGGTTGTCATTTGCCGTTGGTCCTCTGTTGGTTTGGTGAATGACCATTATAAAAATAAACGCAACCCACCACCAGTGCAGAATGCTTAAAAATAAATTAATCATATATGTATGAAAAATAACAATTTTAAAATTAAGTTAATGGTCGTTATAAAATTATGTTGAGGCGTGACCTGGATCACGTTTATGATTTACCTATCGATCGTTAACTAAATGATTAACGACCTCCAAATTCATCTGCTAAAGGTAAACATCATGAAAAACGTAAAAACCCTCATCGCTGCTGCTGTTCTGAGTTCACTCTCTTTCGCAAGCTTTGCTGCTGTACAAGTGCAATCCACCCCTGCTGACCAGCATAAAGTCGGGACAATCTCCGCGTCTGCCGGTACTAACCTGGGTTCACTGGAAGATCAGCTGGCACAAAAAGCGCAAGAGATGGGTGCTAAATCTTACCGCATCACCTCTGTGACCGGTCCTAACACCCTGCACGGCACTGCGGTCATCTACAAATAAGCCGGGCATAAACCCTCATTTATGCCACTGCAATAAAAAACGCCCTGCTCAGCAGGGCGTTTTTTTATTTCTGATTTACATCGACTGCTGGTCGACGTCGTGATGCCGGGTGACATCGGTCGGCATGCCTGACCGGGCTTCCATCGCGCGCTCCATCACCACGCTGTTGGTATTCGCATTCGTTTTAAAGCTTACCATCGCGGCATTCAGGTTAATGGGCAGCGTCTGCGGATCGTCGCCAATGTTTTTCGATAACGGCTGATGAATCTCAACCAGCCGCACGCCGCCGGGCTCCTCTGAAACCTTAATCGGCGTATTGATAATATTCACTTTGGTTCCAGGCGTAACGACGTTAAACAGCGTTTTGATATCGTCATCGCGCAGACGAATACAGCCGGAGCTGACGCGCATGCCGATGCCAAAGTCTGCATTCGTTCCGTGCAGCAGGTAGACGCCGCCGTATGCCGCGAGGCGTATCGCGTGATGCCCCATCGGGTTATCCGGACCAGCCGGCACCACGGCAGGAAGATCGATCCCCTGGGCCTTATAGCGGGCACGAATGTTGGCCGTCGGGGTCCAGGTTGGATTCGCGCGTTTATCCGAGACGGTGGTGACCATCGTCGGCGTCAGGGTGTCGCCGCCCAGCTGACCAATACCGATAGGGTAGACGGTGACTTCATTTTTACCCGGCGGATAATAGTACAGACGCAGTTCGGCCAGGTTTATCACCATCCCCTCGCGCGGGGCGTCCGGCAGGATAGTCTGTAACGGGATGGTCAGTACGCTGCCCGCGCGCGGGACGTACGGATCGACGCCGGGGTTCGCCTGCAGCAGGGCCAGAAAACCGACGTTATATTTTTTGGCAATCGCTTCCAGCGAACCACCATTGTTTTCAACCACATGAAAGCGGTTTTCGCCCACGACATTGCTGCCGGGAGGGGGAAGGGGCCAGGTGTTTGCCCGAGCGGGAAGCGCAACCGCGACGGTGGCTGCCAGCGCAAACAGGGTCATCCAGCGAGTAAAACGCGAAGAGGTCATCATTACCATAGTCCATACAAATGATAAGGTTATTGTTTTATAAAGCGTTAATGATAATTATGGCGAATGGGTGTGTCGGGAAGATCGGGTGAAGTGCAAAGAGTTTGTAAATTGTCCCCCCGTAGCGCCGGGCTAACAGGGGAAGGGATCCCCATAAAATAATGCCTGCACAGACGGCTCCCTCTCCCTTGAGGGAGAGGGCTGGGGTGTGGGGGAACATACGACTCTGGTGGTCATTCCGTTCACTTTATGTTCCTTAGTACTCTGTAACGACATGACCTGTGAACGTGCCAGGGTGGCTCAGTCGCCACCACCCTGGCGACCCGGGCTCCCGGCGGTAAATCGCCGCTTCGCGGTACCCTCGGCTTATTCCTTCCGGCTTTTCGGGGACGGGCGGAGGTAACATCCCTGTAAAGCCCGCCCTCTCGGCGCATCCCTGCGCCTCGCCCCGGCCTGCAGGAAACGCCTCAGCGATTTACAGCCGGACCAGGGTGTCGCTGTAAGCTATTCATTTTCCGGAAGCAACTTTTATCCCTTCTGGTTAATAAACTACATGAAATTCCTCAGTTAAGAGGGGAATGGAGGTCAGGCGATCGCGTTCTCTTCCAGCTGGCGCATAAAGTTACGCACCCAGTCCATACGGGTTTTGCGCTCCGTCAGTTCCTGGGTAAATTTCAGACGGGTTGGACCATCCAGACGGAAATGCTGCGGCTGTTTTTGCAGCAGGCCGATCAGCCACATCGGGTTGACGTGATTCTTCTCGGCGAATTCAATCACGCCGCCTTTTTCATTGCCTTCGAGCTTGCGGATCCCCAGCTTTTGCGCCTGCTGGCGCAGCCTCGCGATATCCAGCAAATTTCTCGCCGGATCGGGCAGCAGGCCAAAGCGGTCAATCAGCTCCACCTTAATCTCTTCCAGCTCGTTCTCCTTCTTCGCGCTGGCGATGCGCTTGTAGAACGACAGTCGGGTATTCACGTCCGGAATAAAATCGTCCGGCAGCAGGGAAGGCATACGCAGCTCGACCTCGGTCTGCTGGCTGGTGAGATCTTCCAGCGACGGCTCGCGTCCGGCCTTCAGGGCATCAACCGCGTTTTCCAGCAGCTCCATATAGAGCGAGAAGCCGATGGTTTCCATGGAGCCGCTCTGGTCTTCACCCAGCAGCTCGCCGGCACCGCGGATCTCGAGGTCGTGCGTGGCCAGCGCAAAGCCTGCGCCGAGGTCTTCCAGCGAGGCGATGGCTTCCAGACGCTTTTGCGCGTCGGTGGTCATCGCTTTCGGATGCGGCGTCAGCAGCCAGGCGTAGGCCTGATGGTGCGAACGCCCGACGCGGCCGCGCAGCTGGTGAAGCTGCGCCAGGCCAAAGTGATCCGCACGCTCAATGATGATGGTGTTTGCCGTCGGAATGTCGATCCCGGTTTCAATGATGGTGGTACACACCAGCACGTTAAAGCGCTGGTGGTGGAAGTCGTTCATTACTCGTTCCAGCTCGCGCTCGCGCATCTGCCCGTGACCGATAGCGATGCGCGCTTCCGGCACCAGCTCCGCCAGCCTGTCCGCCGCTTTCTGGATGTTTTCCACGTCATTATAGAGATAGTAGACCTGACCCCCGCGCAGCACCTCACGCAGAATAGCCTCCCGTACCACCAGATTATCGTACTCGCGAACGAAGGTTTTCACCGCCAGACGGCGCGCCGGCGGCGTGGCGATAATCGACAGATCGCGCATGCCGCTCATCGCCATGTTGAGTGTTCGCGGGATTGGCGTTGCGGTCAGGGTCAGGATATCGACGTCGGCGCGCATCGCTTTGATGCGCTCTTTATGACGCACCCCGAAGCGGTGCTCTTCGTCGACGATCAGTAGCCCCAGATCTTTCCACTTCACATCGCTTTGCAGCAGCTTGTGGGTGCCGATCAGAATATCGATTTTGCCTTCGCTTGCCTGTTCGAGGATCTGCGTCTGTTCTTTGGTACTGCGAAAACGCGAGAGCATCTCGATACGTACCGGCCAGTTGGCGAAACGGTCGCGGAAGTTGTCGAAGTGCTGCTGAGCGAGCAGGGTGGTCGGCACCAGCACCGCCACCTGCTTGTTGTTTTCCACCGCAAGGAAGGCGGCGCGCATCGCCACTTCGGTTTTACCGAAGCCGACGTCGCCGCAGACTAAGCGGTCCATAGCCAGCGGCTGGCACATGTCGCTCAGCACGGCGTTGATGGCCTGGGCCTGATCCGGCGTGGTTTCAAACGGGAAGCTGTCGCAGAACAGCTGGTACTGTTCTTTATCATGCTTAAAGGCGAAGCCCTGTTTAGCCGCGCGCTGGGCGTAGATATCCAGCAGCTCGGCCGCCACGTCGCGCACTTTTTCCGCCGCCTTCTGGCGCGCGCGCGCCCAGGCGTCGCCGCCCAGCTTGTGCAGCGGCGCATTCTCTTCGGCGCCGCCCGCGTAGCGGCTGATCAGATGCAGGGAGGAGACCGGGACATACAGTTTGGCGTCGTTAGCATAGGTGAGCATCAGGTATTCCCCTTTTATGCCGCCCGCTTCCAGCGTGGTCATCCCCTGATAGCGCCCAACGCCGTGCTCCAGGTGAACAATCGGCTGGCCCGGGTGCAGCTCGGCAAGGTTACGGATCAGCGTGTCCGGGTTGATGGTCCGACGGCTGTCCTGACGGCGGCGCGCGACGCGCTCACCCAGCAGGTCGCTTTCGCAAATCAGCGCCAGGTTGTTGAGCGTGTCGATGAACCCGTGCTCGGCGGCGCCAATCATCAGATAACGACCGTTTCCGGTCGCTTCGCTCAGGCGCAGGATGCGCTTCGGCGCCACCTTAATGCGTCCCAGCAGTTCACCTAACGCTTCACGGCGGCCTTCACTCTCAACGGAGAACACCACCGGGCCGGTGAAGGACTCCAGGAACTTGCGCAGATTATCCAGCGGGGATTTCTGCTGCGCCTGAACGGCCAGGTCCGGCAGCGTCCGGAAGGCGAGGTTGGTATTGGCGGCCTTATCGGCAAGCGAATCGGTTTTCAGCTGCATGCGCGGCCAGCGCTTCAGCTCGGCGTTGAGCTCGTCAGTGCGCAGCCACAGCGCTTCCGGCGGCAGCAGTGGACGCATTGGGTCAACGCCACGGTTTTCAAAACGGGCGCGGGTTTCGCTCTCAAAGCGGCTGGCGCTGGCGTCGATATCCCCGGTGTTGACAATCAGCGTATTCGCCGGGAAGTAGCTGAACAGGGCAGGCAGCGGCTCGTTGAAGAACAGCGGCTGCCAGTATTCGATCCCGGCAGGAAGCGTGCCTTTACTGACCTGCTGATAAATATGTTCCGCGTCGCGCTTCACCTCGAACTTATCGCGCCACTGGCTGCGGAACAGTTCAATAGCGGTTTTGTCCGTGGGGAACTCATGCGCGGGCAGTAAATTGATGGACTCCACTTCTTCCAGCGTGCGCTGCGTGTCGGCGTCGAATACGCGCAGGCTGTCGATTTCATCATCAAAGAAATCCAGACGATACGGCTGGTCGCTGCCCATCGGGTAAAGGTCGAGCAGCGCGCCGCGGGTGGCGTATTCCCCGTGCTCCATCACCTGGTCGACGTGGCGATAGCCGGCACCGTCAAGCTGCGCGCGCAGGGCGTCACGGGACAGGCGCTGGCCTTTTTTCATCACCAGCGCGTGACCGTGCAGATAGCTGTGCGGACAGACGCGCTGCATCAGGGTGTTCACCGGCACAATCAGCACGCCGCGCTGCATGGTCGGCAGCTGATAGAGCGTCGACAGGCGCGAGGAGATGATCTCCTGATGCGGAGAGAAGCTGTCATACGGCAGCGTCTCCCAGTCGGCCAGGCTGAACACCAGGCTATCGGTGAACTGGCGAATTTCATCGTGCAGGCGCAGGGCGTTTTGCATATCCGGGGCAACCAGAATCACCGGGCCTGGATGACGCTCGGCGATTTCCGCCACCAGCGTGGCGCACGCCGCGCCCGTGAGTTCACCCAGCTGGCGCTGGTCGCCCGCTTTGACAGGCAAGGAATAACGATAGTGTTCAGGCATGGCTATGTCAGAGTCTCTTATGGATATACCAACAGTATTGGGGCATATCACTGATACGCAATGTCTTTATTATCCTCGATCGTTTTACATAAGCAAATCGTAACCGCACGGCAGGGCTAAACGCCCCCAAAACGGGGGCGGAGAGGGCATTAACGCGTTGAAGGTGACAGGGTCAGCGTAGACGGAGGAGAGAAGAAAACGTCCCCAAAAAGCGCGGTGGAGATCTTACGCACCCCGAGCCCGGCAAGGGTACAGATAAACAGGCTGGCAAACGGATAGACCAGCACCAGGGTGAGCTCTGCCCAGACCGGCCACGAGGCAGCATTCATTTCGCCAATCAGGAACAGGCTAAAGGCCTCAATCAGGATGCGGTGGGTGGTATAAATCGCAATGGTATTTGAGCCAATCACGTTCAGCAGATTGTTCGGGTGAACGGCATAGCGCTGCTCAAGGCTGTAGAACAGCTTCATGATCAGCACAATCGACAGCAATGAGAGCAGCAGCGGAACGTTAGCAAACCACAGCACCACGGAGACGGCGGCGAAAGCCCCGGTTGCCAGCCAGATGCGGCGCAGGTTGACGCTTTTCATCCACGCCATCAGCTCTGCGCCATACCACGCCCCGAGGCTGTAGTAGATCATGTTGCGTACCACGCTGTTCATTCCCCACCACGGCAGCGGCAGGAAGTTAATCGCGATGCTTGCCAGCGCCAGCAGTCCCAGTACCGACAGCTTCCAGCGGCTCAGCAGTTTACACAGCGTGAAGTAGACCACCAGAGCATACAGATACCACAAACTGGTGCTGGCGGTGATCATCCCCAGCACAAAGCCTGAGAACGAGTCGGCGTAGGCCGCGTTCGACGAGGTGGCAAGCTCACGCTCGGGCGCCAGCCAGGCGTTCAGGTGGGTCAACGCCTGCCATTGCAGGACGCCCCACAGCGCCAGGACCCAGACAATGCTCCAGATCCGTTTATCGAGACTGGTTCGCCAGTCCACTTCGTCAATATAACGACGGATCAGGTAGCCGGAGATAAAGAAGAAGACCGGCATACGAAACGGTGCGAGATAGAGGTTAAAATAGACCCAGCATTTGGCGAGAAGGCCGGAGAGCGGGTGTTGTAGCCCGATCAGATGCGGATAAAACGTGATAACCGAATGATAGATAACCACCAGGCAGATACACAGCCCTTTTATCTGGTTAATCCATAATGCTTTTTGCTTCATTGTTCGCCACTACCTTATTGCCATAAACGAACGAGCAATTGTTGTAAAACGACACCAGGATGTAATGGGTAACAGTCTGTATCAGGAGGTTTTTCGGAAAAGGTGGAGGTTGCGAGGTGAGTATTCATACAATAGCACCCTGATTTATCTGAATTTTTCGGAAAAATGATTACCAAAGCTTACTGTTTCAGTCATTTACGCTTAACGGATTCGCTTATATACTCGTGGGTCTGCTATCAGCAAACAGACGGATTTCATGTATCAACCTGTCGCACTCTTCATAGGCTTACGCTACATGCGTGGGCGCGCCGCGGACCGCTTCGGTCGCTTTGTCTCCTGGCTTTCGACTATTGGCATTACGCTTGGCGTGATGGCACTGGTGACGGTGCTTTCCGTCATGAATGGCTTCGAACGCGAGCTGCAAAACAATATCCTGGGGCTGATGCCGCAGGCCGTTCTTTCATCATCCAACGGTTCGGTTAACCCGCAACAGCTGCCGGAAAGCGCGGCGAAGTTACAGGGCGTCACGCGCGTAGCGCCGTTGACCACCGGCGACGTGGTGCTGCAAAGCGCCCGCAGCGTGGCGGTCGGCGTGATGCTGGGTATTGACCCGGCGCAAAACGATCCGCTGACGCCGTATCTGGTTAACGTGAAGCAGTCCGATCTGGAAGCCGGAAAATACAACGTGATTCTGGGTGAACAGCTTGCCGGCCAGCTTGGCGTCAACCGTGGCGATCAGCTGCGCGTGATGGTCCCTTCTGCCAGCCAGTTTACGCCGATGGGGCGCCTGCCAAGCCAGCGCCTGTTCAACGTGATTGGTACCTTTGCCGCCAACAGCGAAGTCGATGGCTACCAGATGCTGGTGAACATTCAGGACGCTTCACGCCTGATGCGCTACCCGGCAGGGAATATTACCGGCTGGCGCCTGTGGCTCGATGCGCCGCTGAAGGTCGATACCCTCAGCCAGCAAAAACTGCCGGACGGCACTAAATGGCAGGACTGGCGCGAGCGTAAAGGCGAACTGTTCCAGGCCGTGCGGATGGAAAAAAACATGATGGGGCTGCTGCTGAGCCTGATCGTGGCCGTGGCCGCATTTAACATCATTACCTCGCTGGGCCTGATGGTGATGGAGAAGCAGGGCGAAGTCGCCATTCTGCAAACCCAGGGGCTCACGCCGCGCCAGATCATGGCGGTGTTTATGGTGCAGGGGGCCAGCGCAGGCATCATCGGCGCGCTGCTCGGCGCCGTGCTGGGGGCCTTGCTTGCCAGCCAGCTTAATAACTTAATGCCGATCATCGGCGCCCTGCTCGACGGCGCGGCGCTGCCGGTGGCTATCGAGCCGCTGCAGGTGGTCGGTATTGCGCTGGCCGCGATGGCCATTGCGCTGCTTTCTACGCTTTATCCTTCCTGGCGCGCTGCCGCCACTCAACCCGCTGAGGCTTTACGTTATGAATAAGATCCTGTTGCAATGCGACAACCTGTCCAAACGCTATCAGGAAGGCACTGTGCAAACCGACGTGCTGCACAATGTGAGTTTTAGCGTGGGCGAAGGCGAGATGATGGCGATTGTTGGCAGCTCCGGCTCGGGCAAAAGTACGCTGCTGCATCTGCTGGGCGGGCTGGATACGCCAACCGAGGGCGACGTGATTTTCTCCGGCCAGCCGATGAGCAAAATGTCCTCCGCGGCGAAGGCCGAGCTGCGCAACCGCGAGCTGGGCTTTATCTACCAGTTCCACCACCTGCTGCCGGATTTCACGGCGCTGGAAAACGTGGCGATGCCGCTGCTGATTGGTAAAAAGAAACCGGCAGAAATTAACGCCCGCGCCAGCGACATGCTGAAAGCGGTAGGCCTGGGCCATCGCGGTAACCATCGTCCCTCTGAGCTTTCCGGCGGCGAGCGCCAGCGCGTGGCGATTGCCCGCGCGCTGGTCAACAACCCGCGCCTGGTGCTGGCGGATGAGCCTACCGGTAACCTGGATGCCCGCAATGCGGACAGTATTTTCCAGCTTCTGGGCGAGCTGAACGCCTCGCAGGGCACCGCGTTTCTGGTCGTAACCCACGATCTGCAGCTGGCAAAACGCCTGGGGCGTCAGCTTGAGATGCGCGACGGCCATCTGAACGCGGAACTGACCCTGATGGGAGCAGAGTAATGGCGTCACCGTTATCCTTACTCATCGGTTTACGTTTTAGCCGCGGCCGCCGTCGCGGCGGCATGGTGTCGCTGATCTCCGTCATCTCGACCATCGGTATTGCGCTCGGTGTGGCGGTGCTGATTGTCGGCCTGAGCGCCATGAACGGCTTTGAGCGCGAGCTGAATAACCGCATTCTGGCGGTGGTGCCGCACGGGGAGATCGAGCCGGTTAACCAGCCGTGGACGAACTGGAGCGATGCGCTCGCCAAAGTCGAAAAAGTGCCGGGCATTGCCGCGGCCGCGCCCTATATTAACTTTACCGGGCTGGTGGAGAGCGGGGTCAACCTGCGCGCCATACAGGTGAAAGGGGTCAACCCCGTCCAGGAAGCGCGCCTCAGCGCGCTGCCAAACTATGTGCAGAACGGCGCGTGGGCCAACTTTAAGGCTGGCGAGCAGCAGATCATCATGGGTAAAGGCGTGGCCGATGCCCTGAAGGTGAAGCAGGGCGACTGGGTGTCAATAATGATCCCGAACGCCAGCGCCGACCACAAGCTGCAGCAGCCTAAGCGCGTGCGCCTGCACGTCACCGGTATTCTTCAGCTGAGCGGTCAGCTTGACCATAGTTTTGCGATGGTGCCGATGGAGGATGCGCGCCAGTATCTCGACATGGCTGACAGCGTGACGGGCATTGCCATCAAGGTGAACGACGTCTTTAACGCCAACAAGCTGGTTCGCGACGCGGGCAGCGTGACCAATAACTATGTCTACATCAAGAGCTGGATCGGCACTTACGGATATATGTACCGTGATATCCAGATGATCCGCGCCATCATGTATCTGGCGATGGTGCTGGTGATTGGTGTGGCGTGCTTTAATATCGTCTCCACGCTGGTGATGGCGGTCAAGGACAAGAGCGGTGACATCGCCGTGCTGCGTACGCTGGGGGCGAAAGACGGTCTTATTCGCGCCATCTTCGTCTGGTACGGTTTGCTGGCGGGGCTGTTCGGCAGCCTGTGCGGCGTGGTGATTGGCGTGGTGGTTTCCCTGCAGCTGACCCCGATTATCAACGGGATCGAAAAGCTTATCGGCCACCAGTTCCTGTCGGGTGATATCTACTTTATTGACTTCCTGCCGTCTGAACTGCACTGGCTGGACGTTTTTTATGTGCTGGTTACAGCACTTTTACTGAGTCTGCTGGCAAGCTGGTATCCGGCGCGTCGTGCAAGCCGAATTGATCCGGCGAGGGTATTAAGTGGCCAGTAATTACGTCATGATCTAGCGGCTTTCGGGCCGCCAGGTTAAAGGAGGAATGCGTTATGTATTACGGATTTGATATTGGCGGCACCAAGATTGCGCTCGGCGCGTTTGATAAAGACCTCAAACTGCAGTGGGAAACCCGCGTTCCCACGCCGCGCGAAAGCTACGACGAATTTTTAACCGCGATTGCCGCGCTGGTGGCGCAGGCCGATGAACGCTTTGGCGTCAAAGGCAGCGTCGGCATCGGCATTCCCGGTATGCCCGAAACCGACGACGGCACGCTGTATGCCGCCAACGTGCCTGCCGCCAGCGGTAAACCGCTCCGCGACGATCTCTCTGCTCTCCTTGAACGCGACGTGCGTTTAGACAATGATGCTAACTGCTTTGCGCTCTCCGAAGCCTGGGACGATGAATTCCGTGAGTATCCGCTGGTGATGGGGCTGATCCTCGGTACCGGCGTCGGCGGGGGGATTGTGATCAACGGTAAGCCCATCACCGGGCGCAGCTACATCACCGGCGAGTTTGGCCATATTCGTCTGCCGGTGGACGCGCTGGAAGTGGTGGGGCGCGATTTCCCGCTGACCCGCTGCGGCTGCGGCCAGCACGGCTGCATCGAGAACTACCTTTCCGGCCGCGGGTTTGCATGGCTTTACGAACACTTCTATCATCAGAAACTTGAGGCCCCTCAAATCATTACCCTGTGGGAGCAAGGGGATGCGCAGGCGCGTGAGCACGTCGAGCGCTATCTGGATCTGCTGGCGGTGTGTCTGGGAAATATTCTCACCATCGTCGACCCGGATCTGCTGGTGATCGGGGGAGGGCTGTCAAACTTTACCGCGATTACGGAACGGTTGTCCGGGCGTTTGCCCCGACACTTATTGCCGGTTGCCCGCGTGCCGCGTATCGAACGCGCGCGACACGGGGATGCAGGAGGCATGCGCGGAGCCGCATTCCTTCATCTCACCGATTAGTTTACGAGGTTTCTATGCTGTCGCGTCGCCAGGGTCGACTCAGCCGTTTTCGCAAAAACAAACGCCGCTTGCGTGAGCGCTTGCGCCAGCGGATCTTTTTCAGAGACAGAATGATGCCAGAAGCGATGGATAAACCCAGAGTGGTGGTGCTGACCGGGGCGGGGATCTCCGCCGAGTCAGGAATTCGAACCTTCCGCGCGGCGGACGGGCTGTGGGAAGAGCACCGCGTGGAGGATGTGGCCACGCCGGAAGGCTTTGCCCGCGATCCGGATCTCGTCCAGGCGTTTTACAACGCCCGCCGCCGTCAGCTTCAGCAGCCTGAAGTCGCGCCGAATGCGGCGCATATGGCGCTGGCGAAGCTGGAAGAGGCGCTCGGCGATCGTTTTCTGCTGGTAACGCAGAATATCGACAACCTGCACGAGCGGGCCGGTAATAAGAACATCATCCACATGCACGGCGAGCTGCTCAAGGTTCGCTGCGCCTGGAGCGGTCAGGTGCTGGACTGGCAAGAGGACGTGCTGCCTGAGGATAAGTGCCACTGCTGCCAGTTCCCGTCGCGCCTGCGTCCGCACGTGGTCTGGTTCGGCGAAATGCCGCTGGGAATGGATGATATCTACAGCGCGCTTGCGATGGCCGACGTATTTATCGCCATCGGCACATCCGGTCATGTTTACCCGGCGGCGGGGTTTGTCCACGAAGCGCGACTGCACGGCGCGCATACGGTAGAACTCAATCTTGAGCCAAGCCAGGTGGGCAGCGAGTTTGAAGAGAAACACTACGGTCTGGCAAGCACGGTCGTCCCGGCGTTTGTCGACAAGCTGCTGAAAGGGCTGTAACGGCAATCGCGTGAAAAGGCACCCGTCCAGCGGGTGCCTTTTTATTTATGAATGGAAGAACGCCAGCGTCTTCTCGAGCGATTTAGCCTGCTCATCCAGCGAGAGCGCCGCCGCAGAGATCTGCTGAACCAGAGAGGCGTTCTGCTGGGTCGTGCTGTCCATCTGGTTAACGGCGGTGCTGACCTGGCTTATCCCGCGATTTTGCTCGTCCAGCGCCTGAACGATATCGTTGATGACCAGATGCACATGCGACACCGCTTCAATCACCTGTTTCATCATCACCCCGGTTTCATTGACCAGCTCAACGCCTTTGCTCACGCGCCCTGAGGACTCGGCAATCAGCTGAGAGATCTCTTTTGCCGCGTTAGCGCTTCGCTGGGCAAGATTGCGCACTTCCCCTGCGACGACCGCGAAGCCGCGCCCCTGTTCGCCAGCCCGTGCCGCTTCAACGGCAGCATTCAGCGCCAGGATATTGGTCTGGAAGGCGATGCCATCGACAATGCTGTTAATCTCGCCGATCTTACGCGCGCTCTCATCAATCTCCCCAATCACCACGACCACGTCGTTTACCAGCGTTTCGCCATGCCCGGCGAGGCTTGCGGCGCGATCGGTCAGCGTGGTCGCCTTGTGGGCGTTGTCGGCGTTATTCTTCACCGTGACCGAAATCTCTTCCATGCTGGCTGCCGTTTCAACAATCGCAGCCGCCTGTTCCTCGGTTCGCGAGGCGAGGTCAAGGTTGCCCGCCGAAATTTCGCTGGTGCCGCCGTGCACGGAGTGGCTGGCTTCGCTGATATTGTCGACGATGCGCTTGAGCTGCATCTGCATGGTGTGCAGGGCATAAAAAATGCTGTGGGTATCTCCGGAACGAACCGGGATGGTGTTGTTCAGATCTCCCCGGGCAACGGCCAGGGCGATCCCGGCGGCCTCCGAAGGTTCGCCCCCAACCGGACGGTCAACTTTACGGGTGAAGATCTGTGCCATGACCAGGCTAACCGCCACGATGCTTAACACCATCATGATG
The DNA here is from genome assembly GCF_047530595.1 of Enterobacter sp. 01-M-02-SI-ECC. Lineage (NCBI taxonomy): Bacteria > Pseudomonadati > Pseudomonadota > Gammaproteobacteria > Enterobacterales > Enterobacteriaceae > Enterobacter > Enterobacter sp. 01-M-02-SI-ECC. Next base: position 449,691 of record NZ_JBLKCZ010000001.1, read on the forward strand.
ATGGCTTTCAGTAAAAATGAGCGCGCTTCGGCCATCACTTCGCTGACCGGCGTGATAATGGCGAGTTTCCACGGCGTCTGGCTGTTACCGACGGCGATGTCCTGCCAGGTGATGAACACGTCCTCCTTCAGCAGCGGATCGTTTACCCGGGTGACGTCATGACCGGCAATCTGACCGGCGTAAGGCTTGCCCGCCGCGCGTTTGTCCGGGCTGGACACCACGTTATTAGCTGCGGAGAGGAGCAGGGCGTAGCCTGTGCCGTTCCACGGTTTAATCGCGCCGATCGTCGATTGCAGCGTGGCGAGGGAGAAGTCAGAGGTGACCGAACCCAGAAACTGACCGTCGCGCATGATGGGGGCGGCAATCGAGGTGAGCATCACGTCCACGCCGTTGTAGGGATAGATATAGGGCTCGATGATCACATCTTTATGGCGTTGTTTCGGCAGCAGATAATAATCGCCGCTGCCGGGCGTTTCGATGTCCGTCAGCAGGTGTAATGCCGGTTTGCCGGTGGCGTCCCGGTCGACGTAGCGGGCGTAGCGCCCGGCAGGATCTTCACCGCTCTGACCGGCCCAGACGGCATCTTTATCGTCGAACGCGTTAGACTCAAAGGCCATCGACATGGAGAGAAACTGTGGGTGAGCCGAAAGGTAGTGGATGAGCAGCTGGTTCAGGCTCTGGCGTTCGGTCACGCTCGCCTCGCGCAGCGCCAGGGCGCTGTTGCCCATGTCCCGGGCGGCAGTCAGGGCAGAATCCAGCTGTTTGCTGACCTGCAACGCTTGCACCTCGGCAATCTGGCGGATATGTTTTTTGGCCAGAACCTCCTGCTGCGCCATCCACTGCCACATCATAAACCCGATCGTTGCCGTAAAGCCCACCGTTACGGTGAGGAAAATGGACAACAGCATCAACGTCTTGACGCTTATTTTTTTTCTTCGGACCATGGCGTCTTTCATTCTCATCTCCCGTAATATCGTGCATGTCGGGCAGGCACATATTCCTTATCGGATATTTTCTCCTCTTTCTGTAGAGCGTCAGGAATATTTAATTTAAATTTTGTTTCGTAAATCCAGTTAATTAGTGTGGATGCTTTTATTTTGTGCATTCAATCAAAATAGTGCTCGATAAAGCTCGTTATCGTCGTGTAGAAAGAGGATGCTAATAAATATAAAGTTGTAGAGGAGGATGGGATATGTACGGATTTATTGCGCGACAACCCATTTTTAACCCTGAGATGAAGACGGTGGCCTACGAGCTGCTGTTCAGAGATGGGATGACAAACCGTTTTCCGGATGTGTCGGCAGAATATGCCACCTCCAGGATGATCTCAGATCAGTTTTTATGCGTGCCGTCCCAGCGCATCGCCGGGGCACATACGTCGTTTATTAATTTCCCGTCGCGAATGGTCATAGACCGCAGTGGAGAAGCGCTGGATAAAGAAAGCGTGGTCATTGAGATCCTGGAAGATGCTGTGCCGGGAGCGGAGCTATTGCAGGCTGTCAGGGAGATGAGTGCGGATGGTTATCAGTTTGCGCTTGATGATTTCACGCTTGCGCCAGAATGGGATGTTTTTTTACCCTATATTTCAATACTGAAGTTTGACGTCAGGAATTATACCTTAGCGCAAATTAAACAGTATCTGAAAGAGCGTAAACATTTAACCAGGCATATTAAATATCTCGCTGAAAAAATTGAGACTAAAGAGGAATTCAGCGAATACAGGGAAGAGGGATTCTCGCTGTTTCAGGGCTATTTTTTCTGCCGTCCGGAGGTCATTAAATATAAACGGCTATCGCAAAATCAGCTGGCGATTTTTCGGCTGCAAATGGAGGTCGGACGCAATAAACCCGATTTTCGGATCGTCGAGTCGTTGATTAAAACCGATCTCACGCTGTCCTATAAGATTATGCGCTACATGAAGCACACCGCATTTAAACATATCGGTGCCTGTAATTTCAGCAAGTTAACCCTGAGCGAAGTCCTCAGATACCTCGGGGAAAACCAGCTGAGACGGTTTGTTGCGGTCGTGGTCCTCGCCAGTGCGGGCAATGACACCGTCAGCGAGCTTTACCCGCTGAGCATGATGCGCGGCAAGTTCTGCGAACTGATCGCCGAGACGATGAACGAACCGACGCTGGCTGAAAATGCCTTCATGTGCGGCCTGTTTTCTCTGCTCGATACCCTCCTTGAGCTGCCGATGGCCGAGTTGATGAAGCAAATTGCGGTCCCGCAGAGCGTGAGCAATGCCCTGTGCCACCAGGAGGGACGGTTAGCCGATATGGTGAGCCTGTGCCGATACTATGAACAGCAGCAGTGGGACGAAGCGACCCGGGTTCGTCAGGCGCTGGGTCTGTCGGATGAGGATGTGGTTGAGGCGATGAGAAAGGCGACAATCTGGGCAGGGGAGAATGCGGTCAGTTAATCCTCCTCACGCCGTACGGGCGGCGTGAGGAAGAACGCGATACCGTTACCGGCCCGCTTTTAATTTCTGGTAATACTCTTCGTAGAGGCGGCTGGCGTCACCGACATCGTTCTGCCATTCACCTTTGCTGATGGTTTCGGCATCCGGATAGAGCGATTTATCGTTAGCTACCTCAGGCTTCAGCAGCTTGCGTGCGGCGAGGTTTGGCGTCGGGTAGCCAATCGTCTCGGCAACCTGTTTCGCTACGTCCGGGCGCAGCAGGAAGTTAATCAGCTTGTGCGCCCCTTCAGCGTTTTTCGCGTTGGCGGGGATCGCAAGGCTGTCCATCCAGAAGATCCCGCCTTCTTTCGGCCAGACCACCTCAAGCGGCGTACCGGCCTGGCGGGCGACATACGCGGAGCCGTTCCACACCATCCCCAGGTTCACTTCGCCTTCCATATACGGATTTGCCGGGTTATCAGAGTTGAACGCCGCCACGTTAGGCATTAGCTTTTTCAGCTCGTTATACGCCGCTTCAATCTCTTTCGGATCCGTCGTGTTGCCCGAGTAGCCCAGCTTGCGCAGCGCGACCTGGAACACTTCACGCGCGTCGTCGGTTAACAGCAGGCTACCCTTGTACTCTGGTTTCCAGAGATCGGCCCAGCTTGTCACCGTTTTTGGATCGACGGCCTCGCTGTTCACGCCGATCGCGGTTGCCCCCCAGATATACGGAATGGAGTAGTCGTTATTCGGATCGAACGGCTTGTTGAGCATCTCAGGATCGAGGTTTGCAAAATTGGTTAGCTTCGTTTTGTCGATCTTCTGGATCATGCCCTCTTTGCGCATTTTGTCGACAAAGTAGGTGGAAGGCACGACCAGATCGTACGCGCCGTCTTTGTAGGTTTTCAGCTTGGCGTACATGGTTTCATTCGACTCGTAGGTCGAGTAGATAACCTTGATGCCCGTTTCCTTTGTGAACTGTTCCAGCAGGCCCGGCGGCACGTACTCGGTCCAGTTGTAGAAGTAGAGCGTTTTGCTGTCATCAGCGTGCGCGGCACCCATGCCAAGCACCAGCGCCGCAGCGGCGAGCATTTTTTTCATTTCATTGTCCCCTGAGATTTTGTTTTATCACGAGCAATAACCTGGCTGGCAATCACCAGAACCAGCGAAAACACCAGCAGAATGGTCGCCAGCGCGTTCACCTCCGGTGAGACGCCGACTTTCACCATTGAATAGATCTTCAACGGCAGAATTTCATAGCTCGGACCGGTGACGAAGGAGGACACGACCACGTCATCCATCGACAGGGTGAAGCTAAGTAGCCATCCGGCCGCCACGGCGGGCATCGCCAGAGGCAGGATGATTTTGCGCAGGATGATCATCTCGCTGGCACCCAGATCTTTCGCCGCCTCCAGCATGCGCACGTCGAACCCTTTCAGGCGCGCGAAAACGGTCACCACCACAAACGGCAGGCAGAAGGTGATGTGCGAGAACAGCAGCGACCAGAAGCCAAGCTGTACGCCCAGCAGCATAAACAGCACCAGCAGCGAAATGGCCATCACGATGTCCGGCGACATCATCACCACAAACAGCATGCCGCTGACGAACGGTTTGCCGCGAAAGCGATAGCGGTAGAGCGCCACGGCGGTGAGCGAGCCAATCAGCGTCGCGAAGGTGGCGGAGAAGATCGCCATCGTCAGCGAGTGCTGCGCGGCCTGCAGCAGGCTATCGTTGTTCATCAGCAGGCTGTACCAGTTGGTGGTAAAGCCCTGCCAGTTAATCCCGAAGCGTGAGCTGTTAAACGAGTTCACGATCAAAATAACGATCGGGATATACAGGTAAGCGTAAATGGCGGTCATAAAACCGCCGCGAAGCAGTCGACCGATCATTCGAGTTCCACCTTTTTATTCAGCAAGCGTGAGGCGCGCCAGTAGACCAGCAGCATCAGCCCCATGACCACCGTCAGCGTAATGCTGGTCGCGGACCCGAACGGCCAGTCGCGGATGTTCAGGAACTGACTCTTGATCACATTCCCAATCAGCAGGTTTTTCGCGCCACCCATCAGGTCAGAAACGTAGAACAGACCCATGGCCGGAAGCATGACCAGCAAACAGCCCGCGATAATACCGGGCATAGTCAGCGGGATGATAATGCGGATAAAGGTCTGGAGCTTGTTGGCACCCAGATCTCTTGCCGCTTCCAGCAGCGGTTTATCCAGCTTCTCTATGCTGGAGTAGAGCGGCATTACCATAAACGGCAGCAGGATATAGACCAGGCCGATAATGACCGCGCTCGGGGTAAACATGATGCGGATCGGCGTATCAATCACCCCCAGCCACAGTAGAAACTCATTGAGGTAGCCTTTGGTGCTGAGGAAGATTTTCAGCCCGTAGATGCGGATTAACGAGTTGGTCCAGAATGGAACAATCAGTAAAAACAGCAGCAGGGGCCGCACCTTTTGCGGCAGGCCCGCGAGGAACCATGCGAAGGGATACCCGAGCACCAGGCAGGCAACGGTGGCAATTAGCGCCATATTGAGCGAGTGCAGCAGCACGTCAAAATAGAGCGGATCGAGCAGGCGCGCGTAGTTATCCAGCGTAAAGACTAGCGAAACGAAGTTTGCGTCGTCGCGGGTCAGGAAGCTGGTGGCGATGATCATCAGGTTGGGTAAAAAGACAAACAACACAAGCCAACCGACGATCGTGGCAATCACCACATTCTGGAACTTACTTGTGTTCTTCATCAGCCAGCACAACCTCCCAGCTTTCTACCCAGTTGACAACCATTTTCTGGTCGAGCGAGTGGTCGAAGTCAGGGTCGTCCTCGTTAAAGAACTCGCTGACCATCACCATTTTGCCGTTCTCCAGCTCGACGACAGACTCCAGGGTCATCCCTTTGTAGTTGCGCTCGCGGATATAGCCGATTAACCCTTCGGCCTCGGTATTGCCGTGGATTTCATCGACGCGCAGATCTTCCGGGCGCAGCAGAACGTTGAGCTTTTGTCCCTTCTCGACGGGGAAATTCACCGTGATATTGCATTCGCGTCCTTCGACGCTGGCGAGTACGCGCTGAGCGTCCAGACGTTCAATCACCGTGGCATCGAAGATATTGATCTCGCCAATGAAGCTGGCGACAAACAGGTTCTTCGGCTCTTCGTAGATTTCGCGCGGCGTGCCGTCCTGCTCGATTTTGCCGTCGCGCATCACCACGATGCGGTCTGACATGGTCAGGGCTTCTTCCTGATCGTGGGTGACGAAGACAAAGGTAATGCCGAGTTTGCGCTGCAGGGCTTTGAGCTCGTTCTGCATCTGTTTGCGCAGCTTGTAATCCAGCGCGGAGAGGGATTCATCCAGCAGAAGCAGACGCGGCTTGTTGACCACGGCGCGGGCGATGGCCACGCGCTGCTGCTGGCCGCCGGAAAGCTGATGGGGTTTACGCTGGGCAAACGTCTCAAGCTGCACCATGCGCAGGGCGTCGGTGACGCGCGGTTCAATCTCGTTCGCCGGCGTTTTTTGCATCCGCAGGCCAAACGCCACGTTTTCAAACACGGTCATGTGCGGGAACAGGGCGTAGCTCTGAAAGACGGTATTGACGTGGCGATCTTCGGCGGGAACCCGGGTGATGTCCTGGTTCTCAAGATGGATATGGCCGTTATCGACGCTTTCCAGCCCGGCGATAAGGCGCAGAACGGTTGTTTTGCCGCAGCCCGAGGGGCCAAGCAGCGTCAGAAACTCACCGTCATTGATGGTCAGAGTGAGGTCGGAAATAACGTCTTTACCATCAAAACTTTTACGAATTCGTTCCAGTTGCACCAGCGGTGAACGTGAACGGGATTGTGTATTCAATTTTTGCGCTGTCCCATATAGACGCCTCAGGCAGCAGACTGAAGCGGGGTTTGTGTGTAACCACCTTGGTGACTCGTAATGAGGGCGGACATTCTACGGCAATCCCCGGTAATCGCCAATCCTTGTCACTGATCCATAAGCTACATTTACTAACGCATAACGATATAAACGGAAAATATTCTCGTTTGCGGGATAAAAGTGACCTGACGCAATATTTGCGTTTTGATGCTTATTGATAATGTTGTCACAAAAAGTGAGGGTGACTGCATGGATAAATTACTTGAGCGTTTTTTACAGTACGTTTCGCTGGATACCCAATCTAAACCGGGTGTTCGCCAGGTGCCGAGCACCGAAGGTCAGTGGAAGTTATTAAACCTGCTGAAAGAGCAGCTTGACGCCATGGGGCTGGTCAACGTCACGTTAAGCGAGAAAGGCACTGTGATGGGAACGCTGCCGGCGAATGTCCCGGGTGACATTCCGGCGATTGGCTTTATCTCCCATGTCGACACCTCTCCTGATTTTAGCGGTAAAAATGTGAACCCGCAGATTGTGGAAAATTACCGCGGCGGCGACATTGCGCTGGGCATTGGCGACGAAGTGCTCTCGCCCGTGATGTTCCCGGTGCTGCATCAGCTGCTGGGCCAGACGCTGATCACCACCGACGGGAAAACCCTGCTGGGGGCGGATGACAAAGCGGGGATCGCGGAAATCATGACGGCGCTGGCGGTGCTGAAGGGCAAAGATATTCCGCACGGCGACATCCGCGTGGCCTTTACGCCGGATGAAGAGGTCGGCAAGGGCGCGAAGCATTTCGACGTGGAAGCCTTTAACGCGCAGTGGGCCTATACCGTTGACGGCGGCGGCGTCGGTGAACTGGAGTATGAAAACTTCAATGCTGCGTCTGTCACCATCAAGATTGTCGGCAACAACGTTCATCCCGGCTCGGCGAAAGGCGTCATGGTGAACGCGCTGTCGCTGGCGTCGCGAATTCATGCGGAAGTCCCGGCGGAAGAGAGCCCTGAACAGACCGAAGGGTATGAAGGTTTCTATCACCTGACCAGCATCAAAGGCACCGTGGACAGCGCGCAGATGCACTACATCATCCGCGATTTCGACCGCAAAGCCTTTGAGGCGCGCAAGCGTAAGATGATGGAGATCGCCAGGAAGGTGGGCAAAGGGTTACACCCTGATTGCTATATTGAGCTGATCATTGAAGACAGCTATTACAACATGCGCGAGAAGGTGATGGCGCATCCGCATATTCTCGATATCGCCCAGCAGGCGATGCGCGACTGCGATATTGAACCGCAGCTGAAGCCGATTCGCGGCGGCACCGACGGTTCTCAGCTGTCGTTTATGGGGCTGCCGTGCCCGAACCTGTTTACCGGTGGCTACAACTACCATGGCAAGCATGAGTTTGTGACGCTGGAAGGGATGGAAAAAGCGGTGAAGGTGATAGTACGGATAGCGGAGTTGACCGCGAAGCGGTAAGAAAAAGCCCGGTGGCGCTACGCTTACCGAGCCTACGATCGGAATGTAGGCCGGGTAAGGCGAAGCCGCCACCCGGCAAATATCACGACTCAGTCCTCAAAGAACCAATAACCGCTGTTGACCAGCGCGGCCAGCATCGCGAGGAAGGAAGGATCTTCCAGCGCATCGCCAAAGGTGTCGGCAGTGAGCACCAGATGGCTGGCAATGGCTTCCAGCGCCGGGCGGTGCGGAGAGTCCAGCTTCTCGCCGTTGACGAACACCTCTTCACCAATGCGCAGCACGCGCAACCCGCCCAGACGTACCAGCTTGTCACCCTGCTGGAGCGCATCATAAATCTCGTCAGCCTGATAAGGCGGCTCCGGTGGCGCAACGTCCAGCTCATGACGAGACTGGCTGATAAACTCACCAAACCACTGTTTGAAGTGCTCCGGCTCGTTAATCAAATCCAGCATCATGCCGCGCAGCTTATCGAGTTCTTCTGGCAGAATATCCGCCGGATGCTCGCGCGCAGGCACATCAGGATCGCTGTAACGATAGCTGCCCAGCTCGCGCTGCAGAACATAGTCGGCAAATCCGCTGATCATCTCGCGGCCGCTCGGCGCGCGGAACCCCACGGAGTAGTTGAGTGAGTTTTCCAGGGAGTAGCCTTCGTGAGGGAATCCCGGCGGGATGTAGAGAATATCACCCGGCTCCAGCTCTTCGTCGATAATCCCTTCAAACGGGTCAACCTGCAGCAGGTCCGGGTGCGGGCAGTGCTGCTTCATCGGCACTTTTTCGCCCACGCGCCAGCGGCGGCGGCCCGTACCCTGAATGATAAACACGTCGTACTGGTCAAGATGTGGACCTACGCCGCCGCCCGGCACGGAGAAGGAGATCATCAGATCGTCCATGCGCCAGTCGGGCAGGGCGCGGAACGGGCGCATTAATGCGGCAGTGGGCTCATGCCAGTGGTTGACCGCCTGTACCAGCAGCGACCAGTTGTTTTCACCGAGGTGATCGTAGCTTTCGAAAGGTCCGTGGCTAACCTGCCATTTCCCGTCCTGGTGGCTGACCAGACGGCTGTCGACTTCGTTTTCCATGGCCAGACCTGCCAGCTCGTCAGGCGAGATAGGGTCGACAAAATTGCTGAATCCGCGTTTCAGAACCACCGGGCGTTTTTGCCAGTAACGTTCAATAAACTCGGGCCAGTTAAGCGTTAAGTGATAATCCATAATTTTTTTATTCCGCAGGCTCTTACTGACTCGGATTATAACGGAAGCTCAGTCCCCCGGCTGCGAGATCCTCGCATTTTTCACATAACGGGTTAACTATCGTTCAATGTGGGCTGCTGGCGACCAAAAATAACCTCCATTCTGGCGCCGCCCAGCAGGCTTTCACTGGTTTCTATTTTCCCGTCGTACTGGTCGACAATCTCACGGGCGACGGCCAATCCTACGCCCTGGCCAGGACGTAGCGTATCGGCGCGCTGACCGCGATCGAACACCACGTCACGCTTATTGCGCGGGATGCCCGGACCATCATCCTCAACGATAATATGCAGTTCGGTTTCCGTCTGACGCGCAGACACTTCCACGAACTCCAGGCAGTATTTGCAGGCGTTATCCAGCAGGTTACCCATCACTTCCATGAAGTCATTTTTTTCACCCACAAAGCTTATCTCTGGCGAGATATCGAGGCTGATGTTCACCCCTTTACGCTGATACACCTTGTTGAGGGCGGACGTGAGGTTATCCAGAAGCGGGGCTACCGGGTGCAGCTCGCGGCTCAGAAGCGCGCTGCCGGAACGCATGCTGGCGCGGTGCAGGTAATAGCCAATTTGCTGGGAAATACGGCTGATCTGCTCCAGCATCACCGGCTCGGCATCATCGACGCTCAGCTTCGAACTGCGCATTGAACGCAGTGTACTTTGCATGACGGCCAGCGGAGTTTTCAGGCTGTGGGTCAGGTCGGTAAGGGTGGTACGGTATTTATCGTAGCGTTCGCGTTCACTTTTAAGCAGGCGGTTGAGGTTACGCACCAGGCTGGTGAGCTCACGGGTGGTTTCCGGGTTCAGCTTCTCGCGATGATGTTCTTCCAGCTCACGAACCTCTTTCGCCAGTGATTCAATGGGGCGCAAGCTCCACCACGCCGCCACCCACAGCAGTGGGATCACCAGCAGGAGATTCGCAGCCAGAACGTAGATGAACCAGCTCCAGACCATATAAGAACGCTTCAGCTCGACCGGAATGGTGTCGATCACCACGATGGTCAGCTGCGGCATGTTCAGCGTCGCCGGATAGAGGTTAATCGCGACGGAGTGCGTCATCTCCGTCTCGGCGTTGTCGGCGCGGATCTCGTTCAGCTTTTGCTGCAGGGAGCGATCTTCATGGATCAGCGAGCTGGTGGTGTTGAGATCGGCTTCAATTTCGTGAAATCCGTTGGTTTTGAGCCATTCCGGGCGAATGCTTTTGACCAGCCAGGGAATATCACGCTGCGCCCACAGTAATTTCCCCTTTTCGTTATAAATCAGGGCCAGCGTTGGACTCTGCTGGTTGAGGTTTTCCGGCATTTCGACGGTGATTCGGTTGTTTTCCCACTTCGCCAGGGTATAAAACAGATTGCTTTCGCCACGCAGCAGCCGAAAGGTGGTTTTATCAAAGCTGACGCTGTAGCCCACCAGGGCGACCATGCCGTAGGAGAGCGACAGCACCAGCACGACGGCGGCTGTTGCCAGTAAGAAACGAACCCGCAGCGAGAGGGGCAGTATGTGGCGTAAAATCCCTCTCATTTAGCGTAATTCGAACAGGTAGCCCTGGCCACGGACGGTGGTAATCACATCCTGCGGATACTGCGCCTGAATTTTCTTACGCAAACGCCCCATCAGCACGTCAATGGTATGGCTCTCGCGCAGTTCAGCATCAGGGTAAAGCTGGAGCATTAAGGAATCTTTGCTCACCACTTTGCCATTGTTACGGATCAGCGTTTCCATGATGGTGTATTCGAAGGCGGTGAGCTTAATCACTTCATCATTGATCGCTAATTCCCGGCGGGAGAGATCGACCTGGAAAGGCGGGATGGAAATAACCTGTGAAGCCAGCCCGCTGTTGCGGCGTAACAGCGCCTGCATGCGCGCCGCCACCTCTTCAATATGAAACGGCTTGGTGACGTAATCGTCTGCACCCGCGCTGAGCACTTCAACCTTATCCTGCCAGCCTTCACGGGCGGTCAGAACCAGAACCGGCAGGGAGACATCGTGGCTGCGCCAGCGGCGAATTAGCGACAGACCGTCTTCGTCAGGCAACCCTAAATCGACAATGGCGATATCCGGCAGGTGTTCATTGAGATAATAATCGGCTTCTTTTGCGTCTTCAGCATCGTCCACCTGATGTCCCATCTCCTGAAGCTGAACCTTCAGGTGATGACGTAGCAATGCGTTATCCTCAACAACCAGTACGCGCATCATCTCTTCTCCCTAAATAATTGGTATGAATAGTTTAACGCTGATTATGTTGTTTTGGGGATAAACATTGAGTAAACCGGGGAAAAGCATCCCCCTTTTCGGGCGAAAAGGGGGAGAGGGGCGTTACTTCAGCTCGTCAACCATGGTGATGGCGCGGCCAATGTAGTTCGCCGGGGTCATCGCCTTCAGGCGCGTTTTCTCTTCTTCCGGCAGCGCCAGACCGTCGATAAACTGCTTCATGCCTTCGGCGTCAACGCGTTTGCCGCGGGTCAGCTCTTTCAGCTTCTCATACGGTTTTTCGATACCGTAACGGCGCATCACGGTCTGGATTGGCTCCGCCAGAACTTCCCAGTTGTGATCCAGCTCGTCCAGCAGACGGTCACGGTTCACTTCCAGCTTGCTCACTCCTTTCAGGGTGGACTGATACGCGATCAGCGCATAGCCAATGCCCACGCCCAGGTTACGCAGTACGGTGGAGTCGGTCAGGTCGCGCTGCCAGCGGGATACCGGCAGTTTGCTCGCCATATGCTGCAGCACGGCGTTCGCCAGGCCCAGGTTGCCTTCTGAGTTTTCGAAGTCGATTGGGTTCACTTTGTGCGGCATGGTGGAAGAGCCGATTTCACCGGCGATGGTTTTCTGCTTGAAGTGGTTCAGGGCGATGTAGCCCCACACGTCACGATCGAAGTCGATCAGGATGGTGTTGAAGCGGGCGATGCAGTCAAACAGTTCGGCGATATAGTCGTGCGGCTCAATCTGCGTGGTGTACGGGTTCCACTGAATGCCCAGAGAGGTCACGAACTCTTCGCTGAACTGGTGCCAGTCCACTTCCGGATAAGCGGCGATGTGGGCGTTATAGTTACCGACCGCGCCGTTGATTTTGCCGAGGATCTCAACCTGCTCCAGCTGACGATACTGGCGCTCCATGCGGTACGCGACGTTCGCCATCTCTTTACCCATCGTGGATGGGGTGGCTGGCTGGCCGTGGGTACGGGAGAGCAGCGGAATGTCGCGGTATTCCACGGACAGCGCTTTTACCGCGTCGATGATTTTACGCCAGTAAGGCAGCACCACCTCTTTACGCGCGGTGGAGAGCATCAGCGCGTGAGAGAGGTTGTTGATGTCTTCAGAGGTACAGGCGAAGTGAATGAACTCAGACACGGCGTGCAGCGCAGGGACGCTTTCCACTTTCTCTTTCAGGAAGTACTCAACCGCTTTCACGTCGTGGTTGGTGGTGCGTTCGATGGTTTTAATGCGCGCGGCGTCTTGTTCGCTAAACTCGGCAACGATTTTATCAAGGTAATCGTTTGCCTTTTCGTCAAAAGCAGGAACTTCCTTGATTGCTGCCTGGGCGGCCAGCTTTTGCAGCCAGCGTACTTCAACCTGAACACGGAACTTCAGCAAACCATATTCGCTGAAGATCCCGCGCAGCGCGCTGACTTTATCGCCGTAGCGTCCATCGACAGGGGATACGGCGGTCAGTGAGGATAATTCCATAATTCGCAACTCCGGGAGGTTAACAATGAGCAAGAATTTGTTTTGCCTGAGTGGTCAGGCGATTACGAGAAAACATTAACTGCAGGCGGCCACCGCCCACCTGGTGCCACAGCACGGCGGCGCGGATACCTGCCAGCAGGGACGCGCGCACTTTCGCCTGTACCTGCGGACTTTGCAGCACGGCAGGAGATCCGGTGACCTGAATACGCGGGCCCAGCGGGCTGATGACGTCAACATAAATGCCGGCCATAGCGCTCAGCAGCGTTTCCGACTGCAGGTCAAAATGGTCGAGCTGACGCTGCAGCCCGGCAATGCGATCGCCCAGCGTATTCATTGCGCCTTTTGCGGCGTTCAGCTTACGTTCCAGCACCATCAGGCTCAACGTGTAGCGGGTCAGCTCCGCGTTTAATCCCTGACGGCTGCTGGCGTTAAGCACGCCCAGCAGAGTTTCAAGACCGAGACGAAGATTGGTTTCACTGCCGCCGAACACGCCCAGGGTCGAGCCGGGGTTGAGATCGATAACGCTGTTCAGCGAAACGTGCAGGGCGTCAGCGTCGCAATGACCCTGATGCGCCAGCTGTTGCACCAGACGGGCTGACTGGCAAATTCCCGCCAGCGCCAGGGTGATGTCATAGTAGTTCTTCGCCACACGGTCTCCTTTATGTGTGAATCGTATTAAACAGCAGGCAGCGGCAGGCGCTGTTCAATGATCCCGCCGCCCAGACAGATTTCGCCGCTGTAGAAGACAGCAGACTGACCCGGGGTGACGGCCGCGACCGACTCGTCGAAACGCACGTCAATGCGATCGTCATCGAGCGCGGTAATGGTGCAAGGAATATCGGTCTGACGGTAGCGGGTTTTCACCGTGCAGCGCAGCGTGCCTTTCAGCGGCTCACGAGCGACCCAGTGCAGCTGCTGCGCGATAAGGCCAACGGACATCAGACGCGGATGATCGTGTCCCTGGGCAACAACCAGAATATTGTTTTCGACGTCTTTGTCGACAACATACCATGGATCTTCGCTACCTTCTTTGGTCCCGCCAATACCCAGGCCTTTACGCTGGCCGAGCGTGTGGTACATCAGCCCCTGATGCTGGCCAATCTCTTCCCCGTCGACGGTGACAATTTTACCCGGCTGTGCAGGCAGGTAACGTCCCAGGAAATCGCGGAATTTGCGCTCGCCGATGAAGCAGATGCCGGTAGAGTCTTTTTTCTTCGCGGTGATCAGATCCAGCTCTTCGGCGATTTTACGTACCTGCGGCTTTTCCAGCTCGCCGACCGGGAACAGGCTCTGGGCGATTTGCTCGTGGCTCAGCGTATAGAGGAAATAGCTTTGATCTTTGTTGCCGTCCAGACCGCGCAGCAGCTGGCTTTTGCCATTCACGTCTGCACGGCGCACGTAGTGACCGGTCGCAATATAGTCTGCGCCCAAATCTTCTGCGGCAAATTCCAGGAAGGCCTTAAATTTGATCTCTTTGTTGCACAGAATATCCGGGTTCGGCGTGCGGCCCGCTTTGTACTCTTCGAGGAAGAGTTCAAAAACGTTATCCCAGTATTCTGCGGCAAAGTTAACGGTGTGCAGCTCAATGCCGAGCTTATCGCATACGGCCTGCGCGTCGGCGAGATCCGCTGCGGCGGTGCAGTATTCCTCGCCATCATCTTCCTCCCAGTTCTTCATGAACAGGCCCTCCACCTTATAGCCCTGTTGCTGTAACAGGTAGGCGGAAACGGAGGAATCGACACCGCCGGACATGCCGACGATCACTTTTTTCTGGCTGTTATCTGACATGGAATACTCACGACATTGAACTTCAAGGCGGCGTATTCTATCACGCCCCCCCACCATTGGCACCCTCTGTAAACGGCCAGTTAAATGCGCCGATAACATCCAGCGGCAGGCGTGCGCCTGACTGCCAGCAGCGAATGCTTTCCGCAACCAGCGGCGAGCGCAGGTTTGGCGCGTTCAGGATCTCGTCGGCAGTGACCCACAGACAGCGGTCGATATCGTCATCCTGCGGCTCTGTGGCGCACGTTTCGCTAAGCTCAACGGCGAATAAAAAGCGCAGGAAGGGCGTGTGGTCAGGTGCGATCCACTGATGCATGCGGATGAGGTGCTGAGGCTCAGCGTGAATGCCGGTCTCTTCCCACAGCTCGCGTTTCGCTGCCTGCAGCAGGGTCTCATTGGCTTCAAGGTGTCCGGCAGGCTGGTTCCACAGCGCTTTGCCGTTAATGCTCTCTTCGACAACAAGGAATTTACCCCGGGCGTGGACCACGCAGGCAACCGTGACATGAGGTTTAAACATAGTGACTCCTTAAGGGGTAACGTCGCGCCATTCGCCGTTTGCCAGCGTTTCCAGGGTGTAGCTGCCCATGGCGTAGCGAATCAGACGCAGGGTAGGGAAGCCGACGTGTGCGGTCATGCGCCGAACCTGGCGGTTGCGGCCTTCATAAAGGGTTATTTTGAGCCAGCTTGTTGGAATGGATTTGCGTTCGCGAATCGGCGGGTTGCGCGGCCACAGCCACTCCGGTTCATTCACGCGTTCAATACCCGCCGGCAGGGTTGGGCCGTCGTTCAACGTCACGCCGCTGTGTAGCGCTGCCAGCGTCGCGTCATCCGGCTCGCCTTCCACCTGGACGAAGTAAATTTTGCCGGTGCGTTTGCCCGGCTGCGTGAGCTTCGCCTGCAACGCGCCGTCGTTGGTTAAGACCAGAAGGCCTTCGCTGTCGCGGTCCAGGCGCCCGGCCGCGTAGACGCCCTGAACAGGGATATAATCCTTCAGCGTGCTGCGTCCGGCTTCATCGGTAAACTGAGGCAAAACATCGTAGGGTTTATTGAACAAAATAACCCGCTTCGGCTGGGTTTCCTGCGGTCTTCTGGCGGCTTGTCGCGAGCTGAATCGCTCAACCCGGTGTTTTGTAAAAGAAGTTTTCTTCATGGTATTTTCAGGCGTTATCAATTGCCGCATTATAGCCTAATAACGAAGACCTTTCATGGCGCAGGACAATCAGGTACTATCGAAGGGCTCATTACAATTTATTAACATAAGATCAGTAACAACCAGAAGCGCTCGAAGGAGAGGTTAATGGAAAGCAAAGTAGTTGTTCCGGCGGAAGGTAAAAAGATCACCCTGCAAAACGGCAAGATTAACGTTCCTCACAATCCGATTATCCCGTTCATCGAAGGTGACGGTATCGGTGTAGACGTTACCCCGGCGATGCTGAAAGTGGTTGATGCCGCTGTTGAGAAAGCCTACAAAGGCGAGCGTAAAATTTCCTGGATGGAAATTTACACCGGTGAGAAATCTACTCAAGTTTATGGCCAGGACGTCTGGCTGCCAGCAGAAACGCTGGATCTGATCCGCGACTACCGCGTTGCTATTAAAGGCCCACTGACGACGCCAGTTGGCGGCGGTATCCGTTCCCTGAACGTGGCACTGCGTCAGGAGCTGGACCTGTACGTGTGTCTGCGCCCGGTTCGTTACTATCAGGGCACCCCAAGCCCGGTTAAGCACCCTGAACTGACCGATATGGTTATCTTCCGCGAAAACTCAGAAGACATCTACGCGGGTATCGAATGGAAAGCGGACTCTGCTGACGCAGAAAAAGTGATTAAATTCCTGCGCGAAGAGATGGGCGTGAAGAAAATTCGCTTCCCTGAGCATTGCGGTATCGGCATCAAGCCATGCTCTGAAGAGGGTACTAAACGTCTGGTGCGTGCGGCTATCGAATACGCGATCACCAACGACCGTGACTCTGTGACCCTGGTTCACAAAGGCAACATCATGAAGTTCACCGAAGGCGCGTTCAAAGACTGGGGTTACCAGTTGGCGAAAGAAGAGTTCGGCGGTGAGCTGATCGACGGTGGCCCATGGCAGAAAATTAAGAACCCGAACACCGGCAAAGAGATCATCATTAAAGATGTGATCGCCGATGCGTTCCTGCAGCAGATCCTGCTGCGTCCTGCAGAATACGACGTGATTGCCTGTATGAACCTGAACGGTGACTACATCTCTGACGCCCTGGCAGCACAGGTTGGCGGTATCGGTATC
This sequence comes from Enterobacter sp. 01-M-02-SI-ECC, assembly GCF_047530595.1. NCBI lineage: Bacteria > Pseudomonadati > Pseudomonadota > Gammaproteobacteria > Enterobacterales > Enterobacteriaceae > Enterobacter > Enterobacter sp. 01-M-02-SI-ECC. The sequence continues at coordinate 466,409 of NZ_JBLKCZ010000001.1, forward strand.
GCCCCTGGCGCGAACATCGGTGACGAGTGCGCTCTGTTCGAAGCGACCCACGGCACTGCACCAAAATACGCGGGTCAGGACAAAGTGAACCCAGGCTCTATCATCCTGTCCGCAGAGATGATGCTGCGTCATATGGAATGGTTCGAAGCCGCAGACCTGATCGTCAAAGGTATGGAAGGCGCGATCAACGCGAAAACCGTAACTTACGATTTCGAACGTCTGATGGAAGGCGCTAAGCTGCTGAAATGCTCAGAGTTTGGCGACGCGATTATCGCGAACATGTAATCCAGATTCTGGGTTAAACAAGAGCGGGGGCCTGAGGGTTCCCGTTTTTTTTGCCTCTGCCTGCGGGAGACAACACGATGTTAGCCACCGTCCTTATCGCTGTCGTTGCATTCATCCATCTCTACATTCTTATGCTGGAAATGTTCCTGTGGGATACGAAAACAGGGCACAAGGCCTTTAATCTGCGTCCTGATTTTGCGCGCGAGACCCGCGTGCTGGCCGCAAACCAAGGGTTGTATAACGGTTTTCTGGCTGCCGGTCTGCTCTGGAGCCTCTGGCTCGGCGAAAAGGGTATTCAGGTGGCCATCTTCTTCCTGACCTGCGTATTGATCGCCGGGCTCTTTGGCGCAGCCACCGCCAGCCGAAAAATTTTGTATGTCCAGGCCGCGCCCGCTCTCGCAGCGCTGCTTGCGTTACTCATCTGAAGCAATGCTTTGGTTGAGATTAGGCGTCCGATATACTGATGGCTTTACCCGTAAAGATTAGCGACGAGACAGTTATGAACAACGATATCCCACTGAAATATTATGACATTGCCGATGAGTACGCGACGGAAGCCGCAGAGCCCGTCGCTGACTCAGAGCGCGACGCGCTGGCACATTATTTCCAGCTGCTGCTCACCCGTTTATCGAATAATGAGGAGATTAGCGAGGAAGCCCAGCAGGAGATGGCCGCTGAGGCCGGGATCCGTGCGGGTCGCATCGATGATATTGCGAACTTCCTCAATCAGTGGGGAAATGAATAGTCTGCTTCAAAAGCCGTTATGCTGATGCTTTGCGATACAGCTTAGCATCACGCTATCGGACCACATGCATTTTTTCCGCAGAATATGCGACGCGGGGGCGTCTATAAACAGCGCGAAAATAACGGTCAGACAAAAGAGTACCACTGGTAATAGTAAGGATAATTTCACGTTTTTAACCAAAATATGAGTGTGCTTCAGGGTAATCTACCGTCTGAATGTGACGACTATATGTTTTTGCGTAAAAAATAGAAATGCCCGACTGGAAAAAAACGGACGCGCAAGGCTTCGGATTACGGTGCGACCCCGGTGAGTCGCTTCGCCAGCTCGCTTCGGGTGAGTGCTTTTGAAAAATACCATCCCTGAATCAGCGCATCGGGATATCTGCTTGCATTAAAGCGATATTGAATTTCATTTTCCACGCCCTCGAAAACAAGCGTTTTATTCAATCTTGCAAGGGCATCGCTGAAGATTACAAAGATGTTTTGCTTATAATGCTCGCTGATGCCGTCCACCAGCGACTTATCGATTTTGATTTCATCATATTCAAGCAGCGAAAGGCGGGCGAGGTTCGAGTTCTGCACGCCAAAATCATCTATTGATATTTTTACGCCGAGCGATTTCAGCTCCTGACAGAATCCCTCGAGGATATCTGCCGTGGAAACGGCTTTTTCGGAGAGTTCGACCTTCATCAGGGAAAGGGGAAGGTGATTGGCAAAACACGCACGGCGCAAAATGGTAATGAACTGTCCATCTTCAATTTCCTTGTGCCCAACGTTTATTGAGACTATCAGCTGGTGTTTTATCGCCAGAGGGGCAATTTCGGAAAGGGATTTTTCGATAATATTACTGTAATATTTTTTATACAGACCGATCTTCTTAATTAATGGGATAAACAGCTCCGGAGAGACGTCCCCGTGCTTTTGATCGCGCCATCTCGACAGAACTTCGACGCCCACGATTTTTTGATCGTGAATGCGAATAATGGGCTGATAGTTAACGCTGATGGTATTCGTGATGACGGCTTTTATCAGCGTACGTTCCAGAGAAAAACGGTCTTCATAGATACGGAAGATAAATAACGTTATCGCAATCCAGATAAAACAGAGAATGACTGCGAGAAGCGCAAAGATAAACGGAGGCAACGAGGCCAGCCCGGCGTCGTGATGCTTCACGATGACGCACAGGTCCCAGAAGGTGCTGCACTGTGTCAGAGTCAGGGTAAACAACGTCGAATGCAGCCAGCTCTGCTGATTTAGCTCCGTGGCGGCCGAAAAAAAGACTCTGCCGAAGTCTTTGGTGGTAGCACTGAGCGAATAGCTTGCGGTAACCGGGGTGAATTTATCGTAAGCATAGCGGGAGGTGAAGATAATAATATTATTATAAATTGCCGCATTGCCCGTGAAAAAGTCTTTTCTCGAAAACTGGGCCAGGAGAAAGCCCCTCGGCGTTTTATGCAGTTCTGCAGGAAGTGCAACGGGCGTCGCGAGTTTTCCCCAAAAAGCGGTACAGACAATTTTTCCCTTCTCAATATAGCCGATATCGGCAAAATAAAGATTATTAAGCTTAATTTGTCTGTAGCGATCGAGGCTGGTTTTATCACATCCCTGCGTCGTGATGCTTTTGAGACCCAGCGCCACGCTTTGGGACACGTCTTCTGAATAATGTAAAAGGGTACGGGATATTTCACGCTGTTTGCTCTTCTGCTGACCGATGATTACAACATTGACCGCATAAAGAGACAGGAAAACCAGAAGCGTTGAAGCAATAGCAACGGCAATGAGCTTTTTCATTTTCCAGTTATCCAGTCCGCTCCCTGATTTCACAAATCTTAACACAGCCAGGGCAAGGAACAAGCCTGATAGTCACGTCATGTGAGTAAATGCCGGCAGGTGAACTCATACGAAAGTATCAGTTTTTTAAGACAATTCTCATCTAAGCTATTTTCATTGTTATAAGCAATACCGGGTTAGCACAGGCTCTTCAACCAGAACATCCATGCTTGATTTTTCTATTAAGGAAAACATCGTGCGCAACGTGATGATCCCTATTCTTAGCGCTCTGTTTCTTTTTCTGAGCGGCATTTTGATTATTAACTGGCAGCTATGGCAGATGGCGAAGCTGAGTAATAGTCATACCGCCACGGCCAGCACCCAAAAAATAGAAAACATTCTGGCTGAAGCAGTCAGTGCGGCCAGCACGGCGAAGCGCGTTGCGGCCCAAGGGTGTACCAGTAGCGGGCAGCTGGCGCTGGGGACAGAGGCAGCGCTAAAACCGCATCTGCGCGCCATCATGATCGAGCAGCAGGGTAAGATCATCTGTACTTCCCTTCCCGGGAATGGCGTGTTGATTATTCATCCTGAGACGTTACCTGCCGAAAAATTGATGCTGTTACCGGGCAGTCGACTGGTGAACGGCATTCCGGTGCTTGTCTTTCAGATGCCCATCGTGGGAGGGCGCGTCATCGTCAGCATCAGTGACGCGCATTTACAGGACGTCATTGCAAGCGCATCGAACAGCATGGATCTGGGGCTGGTTGTCGGCGATAGCATGCTTGTTCGCAACGGTGCAGTGAGGGGCTGGAAAGCGGCCTCCTGGGCGGGGGCGCTTACGGCATCAACGCAATTTCCCTTGAGCCTCGCCTGGCAACCTCCTGCCTTTTTCAGCCTGACGCGGCTTTTGCAACAGGGATGGAGCCTGATACTGCTTATTCTTGCGCTATCGGTGGCGGTGGGTATTTTGATCCGCCGATACAAGGGGAAAAGTACCTCATTTGAAGACGACTTACGTAAGGCCATTTTGCAGGGGGAGATCGTGCCTTATTACCAGCCGATCGTGAACGGCGATACCGGCGGGTTATACGGCGTTGAGGTCCTGGCAAGATGGAAGCATCCAAAGTCAGGCTTTATCCCGCCGGATGTCTTTATTCCGATTGCCGAACGTAGCGGGTTGATTATACCGCTGACCAAAGGGTTAATGGCAAAAGTGGTGACCCAGCTTAAGCCGCTTTTGCCTAAGCTACCGGACGGGTTTCATATCGGGGTAAACATCAGCGCCAGGCATATTAATGCGCCTTCATTCATCGGTGACTGCCGCGTTTTCGGGAACGGGTTTCAGGGTAAAGAGGCCAAACTGGTTCTCGAAGTGACCGAGCGTGAACCGCTGGTTGATAATCCTCACCTCGTGGAAAATCTCAACATGCTGCATAACGCCGGTTTTGTTATTGCCCTGGATGATTTTGGTACGGGTTATTCCGGGTTGTCATGCCTTAATGCGCTGGCCATTGATTATATTAAAATTGATAAAAGCTTTGTGAACCGGGTTTCAGAGGAAAAGGACTCAACGATCCTGCTGGACTGCGTCATTGACCTGGCGAAAAAACTCTCTTTACGCATTGTTGCTGAAGGCGTAGAAACAAAAGAGCAACTGGAGTATCTCAACCGTAATGAGATAACCCTGTTACAGGGATATTATTTTGGTAAGCCCGTCTCCTATATCGATTTTATTAAAGTCATTTTATCTAAACCCAGGGAGACCGTTAGTTTGTAAAACGAAATAAAGACGAGCTTCTGTTGCATGCTTAAGTGCAATTCATTTTCCTCTTATCCCGAGCTTTGTTACAGTGACAAGAGTTGTCAGCCAGGGATGTCAGGCGTGATAAGGTGGAAAAGCTCGTGCATGTGAAAAATACTTTTTACACAACAACCATTACCGTCATCATTGTCTCATTGATCATCTCGCTGTCGCTTGCCGTCCAAATTGCCACGTCCAGACAGCAGTCAATTCAGCAAATTAATACCAGCGTTGCTAACCTGAGCCATACCCTTGATGTCTACACCGAGGGGATCATGCGCCAAAGCGAAATGTTAATTACTACCGTTTCCGACATAATCGAAATTTATGGCATGACGCCGCAACAGGCGACCAATATTCAGCGGATGATAAATAATCAGGATAATCTTCTTACCCAGATTAATAATGTGGTTGTTTACGACGCTCAGGGCGATATCTTTACCGCGTTGCACGAAACTTTTACAGGCCCACGCAAAGGATCGGACAGGTCATTTTTTATCTATCACAAGGAAAATAAAAATCAGCAGATTTTTATTGGTGAGCCCGTGGTAAGCAGAACCAATGGCAAATGGGTCATTACCATTAGTCGTCGCCTTGAAACCCACACCGGGACATTTAACGGTGTTGTGGTGGTGACGCTGGGTATCGAGAATTTTCTCGCGCTTTACGGGCAGATTAATATTGGTCACCTGGGCGTCATTGGCTTAACGACACAATCCGGCGTGCTGCTGGTCCGGTATCCCTTTAAAAATACCTATATTGGCACGATTGTTTCTGATTCACCGCTCTTCAGGAAATATCTCAAGGTACAAAATACGGGGATAGCCAGCTCCATCTCGCGGTTTGATAAAATCGAACGCATTTACGCCTATGAAAAAAACCGACGCTACGGGCTGGTGACCACCGTGGCCGTCAGCATTGATGAAGCCCTCGCACCGTGGCGCAAGCAGGCCATTCAGCTGGCGCTGCTCATTTTCGTTTTCACTGCGATACTTATCGTCGCGTCGTACTTCCTGTATTCCGACTTATCCAGAAAAACCAGAGATAATAAGGCGCTGAAGATTATCGCTTCCGAGGATGCGTTGACCGGGCTGTACAATCGTCGCATCTTTGATGAACGAATCCTCTCTGAAATCGCGACGTGTGCCGCACATGACGCAGCGATTTCGATACTGATTGTGGACGTGGACTACTTCAAAAAATACAACGATAACTACGGCCATCCGGAAGGGGACCGTTGTCTGGCGCTGCTGGGAAACAGTCTCAGGGAGAGCCTTACCCGTGATAATCAGATTGTGGCGCGCTACGGCGGAGAGGAGTTTGCGATGATATTACCTGATACGGATATCCAGGAGGCGCTTCGACTGGCGCAGACGATCATTCGCAACGTGTTTTCCCTGCAAATCGCGCATGCTTTTAGCCCCCTTCGACGGGTGACGGTAAGCGTCGGGATTTCCACCGCGCGTGCGGTCGACATCGCGGGCAGCCAGCAGAATATCATTATTGCCGCTGACCAGGCGCTCTACCAGGCAAAACGCGCAGGACGTAACCGGTACGCGTTTGTTGGGGTATGAACAGAAAAAAAGCCCACTCAGGAGTGGGCAAAAAATACTGGAAGCAATGTGAGCAATGTCGTACTGAATACCTGAGTGTTACGCTCAACCATTCAGTGTTGAGAAAGATAATCTTTCTCAACAAAAGATGCAACCCCACAGTTTATGCGGCAGGCTCTTTTTGTTGGTGAATAATTGCGCACTCTCTCATTGTGATGCCTGTCACAAATTTCCTTTCTGAAATCCTGTGCTATTCTTTTTTGTGTCGTTGATTTAATGACAAAAACCATACAGAGAGGAAAGTTATGGGAATTTTATCCTGGATTATCTTTGGGCTTATTGCGGGTATTCTGGCGAAGTGGATTATGCCGGGCAAAGATGGCGGTGGTTTTATCGTCACCGTAATACTGGGTATTATCGGCGCGGTAGTCGGCGGCTGGATCAGTACGCTGTTCGGTTTTGGCAAAGTCGATGGCTTTAACTTCGGCAGCTTTGCCGTCGCGGTCATCGGTGCGCTGGTTGTTCTGTTTATCTACAGAAAAATCAAAAGCTAAGGCTTAAAAGCGTTAAAAAAGGCTGCCAGATGGCGGCCTTTTTTACGTGGCGGGTTTACCACCAGCCAAGCTGCGCGCCGGCAAACGCCGCGATGGCTACGATCAGCATAATGAGGGTCGTTTTTCTCATTTATGCCCCAGGCGCCGCGTAACCACCGACAAAAAACCATGCTAAAAAAATCACCGCCGTTATAAAAATAACGACCGGGAAGAGGATCCCTATTCTCATATCATCACCTGTTTCGGTTTTTGTAACGCCGTAGAGTGTACGGGGTTAATCCATAGTGAGAAAGCGTGTTTTGCTTTTTCCTTTCTTATCCTGATACATCGCGACATCCGCGTCGCGTAATGCGCTGTCCGGATCGGTTACCCCAGGGTCTACTTCGATAACGCCGACGCTGGCTCCGGGGTAAATGAGGTTGACGCTACCCAGCCAGTATTCACCGGCAATACAGGCGCTGAGGCGCGTTTTAAGCAGCGTGACCTGCGCGTTATCTCCTTCACTGTGGGATGTGCTCAACGACGCCACCAGAAATTCATCCCCGCCCAGACGACCGATAATATCGTCCTGCTGTTTCTCTTCGGTCAAACGCTTGCCCACTTCTATCAGGAACTGGTCGCCAGCCTCGTGGCCGTAACGATCGTTAATCAGCTTGAAATCATCCAGATCGATGAACGCGATGACGGTGTTACGCTTAAGGTGCCGCGCCAGGGAAAACAGCGTGGTCAGATCTTCAAAAATGGCGCGACGGTTAGGTAAACCGGTAAGGGCATCCGTATAGGAGTGCGCGATGAGGGCCGCATTGGCTTCGCGAAGCTGGGTCACCAGCGACTCTTTCTGAATGGACTGGGCAATCAGCCCGGCGAAGAGCTTCAGCACCTGTTCAGCGCGCTCGCTCAGCGGCTTTCTGGCCGTGCTGGTGGCGCAGAGCGTTCCGTAAAGTGAACCATCGGCAAGATGGACAGGAATACTCATGTAGGTGGTAATGCCGAGCGCTTTTGCGGCTTCACACTCGGGCCAACGTTCAGGCACGTCATTGCTGAACATCGTGTCACTATCCAGCGCGCGTTTGCACAGCGTCTCATCCCATGGGACGCTCAGCCCCTCCGGGATCGTCATCTGTTTGCTGTTGCGGGCGTAGAGGATGTGCTGCAGCCGCGCCTCGATATCCACCTTCGTCAGGTAGGTCGACTCCATGTCGGTGACAATTTCCAGCATCTCCAGCAGCTGGCGAACGAGACCTTCAAGGGATTGTTCAGTGGCGAGGGTTTCTGAAACACGGGCAAGGATAATATCCGACATGACGTAGAATGACTCCCAGGCAGAAGACGTCTGCAACTGCATGTTATGCTGAGTTTTTAGGCTTCAGGCATAGTAAAACATGAATACAGAAAATTTAATATATGCAGGAAGCGGGGAGCAGGCGCGAAAAAAAGCCCCGTTGTTGAGACCGGGGCAAAGACATCTTGATTACGGAATGATGTTCTCTGGTCATATCGAGAACATGCCACACTATAATGCTGAAAAGTGCAGTTAAAATGGAGAAATCATGGAGAACGCGGCGATGACCCGTTACCGTTAGGGTGTAATGATGTCAAAAGGATCAATGAGATGAGATTTCTGCTTCTGACGCTGGCGCTTCCCCTGGCCGCCTGCACCGCAAAAACCACGCCACCCGATGCGCCGAAACCGCCGCACGTTATCGGTATGGCGAACCCGGCCTCCGTCTACTGCCTGGAGAAAGGCGGGGAACAGATCCCGGTTCAAAGCCCGCAGGGCGTTCGCACCGAGTGCAAATTACCGGGCGGGGAAGTGATCGATGAATGGACGCTCTATCGTCGCGATCGTCCGCAATCCACCAGGTGACAGACGGATACTGCCTGCGATACACTTCTCTTTAGGATTAATCTTAGCCAGTTTCTGGCGTTCGTTTCCGCGAGAGAAGTATGTTTCAGCTAAAACCGGGCAGCATGGCGATGATCGTGGGTGCCCGCACGGCGTCAGGCCGTCGCAATATTGGTAAATCTGTTGAACTGTTTGGCCTTTGCCAGCCTGGCCTGCGTTTCGTTAACCCGGTCAACGGCGTGATGACGCAATTACCCGCTACCGCAGATCGCGCACTTTGGCTGGTGACGGGTGATGTCTACGCCTTCGATAACCAGCACGGCTTTGCGTTTGTCCGCGCCGAACATCTGATGCCGCTCACCCCGGATGAAGCGCCGCAAATTCTGGATGAACTGACGATCGGCTGATCACAGATGGCGCAGCCAGTCGGCTAATACCAGGGCGTGATTTTGCTTCGTGTCTTTGGCAGCGTAGAGCAGGGTGACGGTTTGCCTGTTCGCCAGCGTCGCAAGACGCATTCCCTCGTCAGCATGCTGCGCCAGCTCTTCCCTATAGGCCTTACTGAAGGCGGCGAAATCAATGGTTTCGCTATGAAAGGCCTTGCGTAATTCATTCGAGGGCGTGAGCGCTTTACACCATTCATCATACGCGAGGTCCGTCTTTTTAACCCCGCGCGGCCACAGTTTGTCCACCAGCACCCGATAGCCGTCGTCCGGGCCTGCCTGCTCGTATACGCGTTTGCATTGAATCATAATTCCACCCTCCCAATTTAAGGTATTGTGATAATTGCAGAAGATCGGTAGTCTGAGGTTCCTTATGTTATCTGATAATACTCTGGCATAAGGAACCTTTCATGGAACACCTCCCGGTTAAAACGACGCTGCGCATTGCGCTGGTTGGCGATTACAATTCCAGTGTTATTGCGCATCAGGCGATCCCGCTGGCCATTGACGACGCCGCCGCAGTCCTTGACCTCACCGCCGATTACGACTGGCTTGCTACCACTGAGCTGACAAGCCCTGAAGATCTGGTGGGCTACGATGCCATCTGGCTGGTGCCTGCCAGCCCCTATAAAAACACCGAGGCGGCCTTTATCGCCGCGCGCTACGCCCGTGAAAACGGCGTACCGTTCCTTGGCACCTGCGGCGGATTCCAGCACGCGCTGATTGAGTATGCCCGAAACGTGCTGGGCTGGGCCGATGCGGCACATGCCGAGACGGATACCGAAGGCACGATGGTGATTGCGCCGCTGACCTGCTCGCTGGTGGAAAAAACCGATGCGATTGAGCTGCGCAAAAATACGCTGATCGCAAAAGCGTACGGCAAGCCGGAAATTGAAGAGGGGTATCACTGTAACTATGGCGTGTCGCCGGCGTTTGCACAGGCGCTGGAAAGCGGTGATATGCACGTTACGGGCTGGGACGAACAGGGGGAAATTCGCGCCGCAGAGCTGGTTACGCACCCGTTCTTCGTGATCACCTTATTCCAGCATGAGCGTAGTGCGCTGGAGGGACGCCCGGTCGTGCTGGTGCAGGCAATGCTGCGTGCGGCGCGCGGGTAAGAAAAGGCAGACCCAATGGTCTGCCACAGTCTTTAACGGGGCGCGATCTCCCGGTCTCGCCCGGCGAGCACGCCGCAAATAGCCATTATCACGGCGGCCAGGGCGCAGCCCAGAAGCGGGATCCGCCAGTCTCCCGCGCTATCGTGAATTTTCCCCATCAGCGGAGGGCCGCAGGCGGCGAGCAGATAGCCAATCGACTGCGCCATGCCGGACAGCGCCGCAGCCTGGTGCGCAGAGCTGGCGCGCAGGCCGATGAACGTCAGGCCGAGGATCATCGTTGCTCCGGAGCCAAAGCCAAACACCAGCGTCCACATCACCGCCATGTCAGGCATAAACCATAGCCCCGCCGCGCTTACCGCGCACATCAGCGCCACCGCACCTGCGATCCCCCGCTGATCTTTCAGACGGTGGAGTACCAGAGGAACGGCAAGCCCCGGCACGGCCGTGGCCAGCTGCAACAGCCCGTGCACCGAGCCGGCCTGCGCTTCGCTGTAGCCGTGGCTGAGCAATATCGCCGGCAGCCAGCCGATGATGACGTAGTAAATCAGCGAGTTAATCCCCAAAAAGAGCGTCACCTGCCAGGCGAGGGCCGAGCGCCAGATGGCGCGATTATGCAGCGCGCCAGCGCCCGTTACCGTCGCAACGTGTTTCTGACGCCACTGCGGCAGCCATAGCAGCAGCGCGACCAGCGGAAACGCCATCAGCATCAGCAGCGCGCCATGCCAACCCGCGCTACCCTGCGCCAGGGGAACAATCATCGCTGAGCCAAAGGCCGCCGAGACGCCCATCGTCAGGGAATAGGCTCCGGTGAGTCGGGCTACCTGGCCCGGGAAGTCACGCTTAATTAATCCGGGTAACAGCACGTTACCGAGCGCAATCCCGCAGCCGATGACCGCCGTTCCGATGAAAAGCAGCGCGGCGGAAGGCAGCGAGCGAAGTGCAATTCCGGCGCAAATCAGCAGCAGGGCGACAAACAGGCTGCGCTCCATGCCGATACGTCGGGCAACGCCTGCGGCAAGCGGTGAGACAAGGGCGAAAGCCAGCAGGGGCAGGGTGGTCAGCAGACCGGTTTGCGCTGTGCTTAAGCCATAATCAAGACGAATAGTGTCGAGCAGCGGGGCTGCGCCGGTAAAGGTGACGCGAAGCGTAGTGGCAATCATCAGGATGCCTGCAATTAACAGCGCGCCGTGTTTTCCTGAGGTGCGAATAGCAGTAGTCATTATGTTCTCATACGTTCAAGCGAGCGCACACAATACCGATTTTCCAGGCGGTTGAAATCAGGCTAAAATGACAGTTTATCGCTAAAATCGGACAAACTGATGATTGGTCTGGGACTGGACGGCTATGATCCCGATAGCCAGCACGATGCGGCCGTCGCATTTCGCATCCGCGTGGTGGCGGAGGAACAGTATATTCCCCGACATCATCACCGTAAGGGGCAGCTCATTCTCGCCCTCGGCGGCGCGATCACCTGCGAAGTGGAAAATGCCATGCTGATGGTTCCGCCCCAGTACGCCGTCTGGATCCCCGGCCAGATGCCGCACAGCAACAGGGCCACCCCGGGCGCGCAGCTCTGCTTTTTATTCATTGAACCGGGGGCGGCAAGCTTGCCCGACCGCTGCTGCACCCTGAAAATCTCTCCCCTGGTGCGGGAGCTGATTTTATCCCTGGCGGAAAAATCGCCTGAACAGCTCACTCTTGCGGCCACCTCGCGCCTGGTGGACGTTCTGTTTGACGAGCTGCCGCTCCAGCGTCAGGAGCATCTGCAGCTGCCCGTCTCGCCTCATCCTAAAATTCGGCTGATGAGCGAGAAAATGGCGGAAGAGCCCGCCGCCTGGCAAACGCTGGCGCAGTGGGCGAGCCACTTTGCCATGAGCGAACGCAGCCTGGCGCGGCTGGTGGTGAAAGAGACCGGTTTAAGCTTTCGCCGCTGGCGGCACCAGCTGCAGCTGATCGTGGCGTTACAGCATTTGATTGGCGGGAAATCGGTACAGCAGGTGGCACAGTCACTGGGCTATGACTCGACCACCGCGTTTATCACCATGTTCAGAAAGGGGCTGGGCCAGACGCCTGCGCGATATATGGCCAGCCTGACTAGGACTTCCCGATAAACAGAGAGACAAGGCCTGCCGCAATCAGCGGCCCCACCGGAACGCCGCGAAAGAGCGCCACGCCCAGCACGGTGCCCACCAGCAGACCCGCCACCAGCGAGGGCTGGCTGCTCATCAGCGTAACGCCGCGCCCGCCCAGCCACGAAACAAAAATCCCCACCGCGATCGCCACCAGCGATTTCCAGTTTACAAACGAGTGCAGCAGGGTTGAGGCGGGAAGCGTGCCGCTGGCGATGGGCGCCATTACCCCGATGGTTAAAATGATGATCCCGATGGTGAGGCCTTGTTTTTCTATCCATGGGAAGAAGGTATTTAACGGGGTCACGCGAACAATAATCAGCACCAGAATCGAGATGGCGACGGTGGTGTTATGGCTGACAAAGCCGAGCGCGGCGAGTGCCAGAAGAATGAGCAGAGTAGGGTCAAACATAGGGAATCCTTGCCAGAAAAATTGTGCTATTTACTGTACGCGCAAACGCGGCGGAGGACAGTTTTAAAAAGATTTTGTCGTTGTCATAACCTTGTCATTTACGCGGATTAAAACGAAGGCAGATATCGCAAAAGGGGTCGCCATCATGAACGATCACATGTTTGTGGAAACGCTGATTATCTCCTCATCGTTTTTCGCTATTGCCGTTATTCTCGTCGCCTCCGTGCTGTTTCTGGAAAGAAAAGGCTGACAGGTCGTCAGACATCACGGTTACGCTTTGTGGAAGGTCACCAGCTCAGGACGGGCGATGCGCAGGTAATCCTGGGTATCCATAATTACGGATTTCTCCAGCAGGCCGGCGTTAAAGGCGATTTCGTCAAAACGCTCGAACAGCAGCGGGTCGGCAACCAGCGCCAGATCAGGATGGAAGCTAAAGGGCGGGATCGCGCCGAAAACGCAGGCGGTCAGGGTATCGACCTCAGCCGGGCTGGCGAGGGAGGCCTTCAGCCCGCCAAAATGGCGGGCAAGCTGGCTCAGGTCGGCCTGCAGATCGGCGGCGAGGATAGCCAGAACGTGTTTTTTTACGCCGTTTCCCTTCACCTTGCAGACGAGGGCCTTTGCGCCTTGTCGCAGATCGGTCCCGCGAATTTCACTTACCGCTTCACATTTCCCGACCGCCTCGTGCTCCATGACGCGAAACCGCGCGCCCTGCTCGGTGAGTAAGGTAATCAGCTGCTGGTGGGTGCCTGTTCCAATAACGTCGTCAGTCATAACGATTTTCCCGGTGATAATCCAGTATGCAGCGTTCTACATTAGCACGGGATGAACGGGGTCGAAAGAAAACAGCCAGCGCGTTCGCTGGCTGTTGGATTATGCGTTGCTGGTAGCAGATTGCTTGTGGAACAGCTCCCTGAACACCGGATAAATATCATCCTGGTCACGGATATGCTGCATGGCAAAATTATCGAACATTGCTTGCAGATGTTCATACTCCCGCCACAGGGTCTGGTGCGCGCGACGGGTAATTTCGATATAGCTGTAGTAACGCACCACCGGCAGAATTTTCTTCGCCAGAATCTCGTGACACAGCGGTGAGTCATCGGCCCAGTTGTCGCCATCGGACGCCTGCGCGGCATAAATGTTCCACTGCGCCGGGTCGTAACGCTCTTTGACCACTTCATCCATCAGCTTCAGAGCGCTTGATACGATGGTCCCGCCGGTTTCCTGAGAGTAGAAGAACTCATGCTCATCCACCTCCTTCGCCTGGGTGTGGTGGCGGATATAGACCACCTCTACGTTCTTATAGGTTCTGCTCAGGAAAAGGTAGAGCAAAATATAAAAACGCTTCGCCATATCCTTGGTTGCCTGGTCCATCGAGCCGGACACGTCCATCAGACAGAACATCACCGCCTGGCTGGAGGGCTCAGGGCGTTTTTCGTAGTTCTTGTAGCGCAGGTCAAAGGTGTCGATAAACGGGACCCGTTCGATCTTCGCCCTCAGCTCTGCAATCTCTTTACGCAGGCGCTCCTCTTCCAGCAGTTGCGCCGGTTCCGTGTTTTCAACCACCTTCAGGCTGCTCTCCAGCTCGCGCAGCTCGCGCCGTTTTCCTGCCGTCATGGCCGTGCGTCGCGCCAGCGAATTCTGCAGCGAACGTACGACGCTGATGTTGGCGGGTACGCCGTTGGCGGTGTAGCCCGCGCGGTGGGTTTTATATTCATTAAGCTGACGATGCTGATTCTTTTTCAGATTCGGCAGCGCCAGGTCTTCGAACAGCAGGTCGAGATATTCATCTTTTGAAATCTGGAAGACAAATTCGTCCTGACCTTCACCGTCCTGGCTGGCCTGTCCCTGACCGCTTCCTGAACCACCGCCGCCGCCCTGAGGGCGCTCAATTCTGTCGTTCTGAACGAAGTGGTCATTACCTGGGTGTACGCGATGGCGCAGGCCGCCTCGCCCCTGATGAAACATCGGTTCGCTGATGTCATCGGTGGGGATGGAGACAGACTCGCCGCTGTCGACGTCGGTCACCGAGCGTTTGTTGATGGCCTCGGAGATAGACTGTTTAATTTGCGCTTTATAACGACGCAAGAAGCGCTGGCGGTTCACCGTGCTCTTGTTTTTGCCGTTAAGACGCCGGTCAATAAACCAGGTCATATACCCCCCGTACTGCATTTGCCAACTTGCATTTTGTAGGCCCGGCAGGCTCTAAGCGCCACCGGGCACTTGTTTTTAAGACGATTTACGCACGCGCAGATACCATTCGCAGAGCAGGCGGACCTGCTTGCGGGTGTAGCCTTTTTCCATCATACGGTCGACAAAGTCGTCGTGCTTTTTCTGCTCATCGGTTGAGGTTTTGGCGTTAAACGAGATCACCGGCAGCAGCTCTTCGGTATTGGAGAACATTTTCTTCTCAATGACCGTGCGCAGCTTCTCGTAGCTGGTCCAGTTCGGATTGCGCCCGTTGTTATGCGCTCTGGCGCGCAGGACGAAGTTCACAATCTCGTTACGGAAGTCTTTCGGGTTGCTGATCCCGGCAGGTTTCTCGATTTTCTCCAGCTCCGCGTTCAGGGATTCACGGTCAAACAGCTGGCCGGTATCAGGGTCGCGGTACTCCTGATCCTGGATCCAGAAGTCAGCATAGGTGACGTAACGGTCGAAAATGTTCTGCCCGTATTCTGAATAGGATTCCAGGTAGGCCGTCTGGATCTCTTTGCCAATGAACTCGGCGTATTTCGGGATCAGGTAACCTTTGAGGAACTCAAGGTAGCGTTCAGCCTGCTCCTGCGGGAACTGCTCGCGTTCGATTTGCTGCTCCAGCACGTAGAACAGATGAACCGGGTTGGCCGCCACTTCCGCATGGTCGAAGTTAAAGACGCGGGAGAGGATCTTAAACGCGAAACGCGTGGACAGACCGTTCATCCCCTCGTCGACGCCAGCGTAATCGCGGTACTCCTGATACGACTTCGCTTTCGGGTCGGTATCTTTCAGGCTTTCACCGTCATAGACGCGCATTTTCGAATAGATGCTGGAGTTTTCCGGCTCTTTCAGACGCGAAAGGATGGAGAAGCGCGACAGCGTTTCCAGTGTTCCCGGTGCGCAAGGAGCGTGCACCAGCTCGCTGTGGTTAAGCAGTTTCTCGTAAATTTTGATCTCTTCGGAGATCCGCAGGCAATAAGGCACCTTGACGATGTACACGCGGTCAAGGAAGGCCTCATTGTTTTTGTTATTACGGAAGGTCACCCATTCAGATTCGTTCGAGTGGGCGAGAATAATCCCGTTAAACGGCAGGGCGGAGATACCTTCCGTCCCGTTGTAGTTGCCTTCCTGGGTAGCCGTCAGCAGAGGATGCAGCACTTTAATCGGTGCTTTAAACATCTCGACGAATTCCATAATCCCCTGGTTCGCACGGCACAGCGCGCCTGAGTAACCGTAGGCGTCCGGATCGTTTTGCGCGAAGTTTTCCAGCTTACGGATATCGACTTTACCTACCAGAGCCGAGATATCCTGGTTGTTCTCATCACCCGGTTCTGTTTTGGCGATGGCGATCTGCTCAAGGATAGACGGCCAGACCTTCACCACGCGGAATTTGGTGATGTCGCCACCAAACTCATGCAGGCGTTTTGCCGCCCACGGCGACATGATGGTCCCGAGATAGCGACGCGGGATGCCATACTCTTTATCCAGAATCTGCGCGTCTTCCTGCGGATTGAACAGGCACAGCGGATGGTCGTTCACCGGGCTGCGTTCACCGTTGGCGCTCAGCACATAGATAGGGACGCGCTGCATCAGCGACTTCAGGCGTTCAGCCAGCGAGGATTTACCGCCACCCACCGGGCCGAGTAAATAGAGGATCTGTTTCTTCTCTTCCAGACCCTGAGCGGCATGCTTCAGATAGGAGACAATCTGTTCGATGGCATCTTCCATACCATAGAACTCTTCAAACGCCGGGTATCGGGCGACCACCCGATTCGAAAAGAGACGGGAAAGCCGGGGTTCCAGGGCAGTGTCAACCATGTTTGGCTCACCAATAGCCATCAATAGCCGTTCTGCCGCATTGGCATAGGCACTGCGATCTTGCCGACAGATGGTAAGAAACTCCTGCAGTGTGAACTCTTCGTCCTTGGCAGCTTCATAGCGCTGGCGATAGTGATCGAATATATTCATGGCATGCCGTCCTTTCGTTTTTTAGCACAGGATAAGAGCCGTTCGTATGAGTAGTGGAGGCTCCCGGAAGAGAATCTCTCGCACCTCACTGCCAGAGCAGCAACCTGTGTGCCAGGTCAGACGCTAAGAACCGCAGGGTGTTCAGGAAAACTCTTCTTAAATTAAAGCGTAGATGGCATTTGCAAAACTTGCATGCCCAGAAAATCTACTTTCAATGACATATCAATAACTCATCCAAAAATTTCCACTGTCGTTATAAGACAAATGCACGTTTTTCATTCAGTGGTCATATAAATGAAAGCAGGTTGTCATCTGATAAGTTAAAAATAATGGGTTAATCGGACTGATTAGCAGGCAAAAAATTTTGGGATGTACGGGAATGGCGGTTACACTTCATCCGCTGATTATTTGACTACAGGAAAGAATGGATTGTGACCAAACTCAAACTTCTGGCATTAGGCATCTTTGCCGCGACCGCAGTGAACACCGCACAGGCGGAAAGTCAGTGGACGGTTGGCGCGGGTGTTGGCGTCATTAACAGCCCGTATAAACAGTATGACCGTGATGTTTATCCTGTTCCCGTTATCACCTATGAAGGCGACAACGTCTGGTTCCGCGGGCTCGGCGGCGGCTACTATCTCTGGAACGATAAGGCCGATAAGCTCTCCATCATGGCCTACTACGACCCAACGCACTTCAAGCCGGGTGACAGCGACAGCCATGCGCTTCGCCAGCTCGACAAGCGTAAAAGCACCATGATGGCCGGGCTCTCCTATGTACATAACACCGAGTATGGCTTCCTGCGTACGGCCCTGGCGGGTGATACGCTGGATAACAGCAACGGCTTTATCTGGGATCTGGCGTGGTTGTACCGCTACACCAACGGCGGGCTCACCCTGACGCCGGGTATCGGTGTGCAGTACAACAGCGAGAACTACAACGACTACTATTACGGCGTCTCTAAAAACGAGTCACGCCGAAGTGGTCTGAAAAGCTACAGTGCAGATGACGGCTGGGATCCTTATCTGGAGCTGACCGCGAGCTACAACTTCCTTGGCGACTGGAGCGTGTACGGTACCGGCCGCTATGAGCGTCTGAGCGACGAAGTGAAGGATAGCCCGATGGTCGATAAGTCCTGGGCAGGCATCTTCTCTGTGGGTGTGAGCTACAAGTTCTGATTGCGCACTAATATCGTGCAATTGATGCATTAAAACGGGGCGCTTGCGCCCCGTTTGCTTTAGCGTGGTGCAGAGAATTTATCGCTTAACAATGCGAATCGTCTGCCCTAAACGAGACGGTTTTTCTTCACTCGCTTTCTGCGGGTTGGTCACGCGAGCCGTTTCCACGCAGACAAACGTTTTATACCCATCATCCGTCATGTCGGCCATGCTGACGGACAGCGCCGGACCCGGGTTCCAGCCCACCACGTCGCTGTGATGATGATGAACCACTTCAATGCCGCGGTTCAGGGCGCCGTCGCGGATCACGCTGCACGCTTCCGGGTGCAGGTAAACGCGGTCGGTACGGTCAGGGAATGCCTGAACGCCGTCGCTCAGTTTGCCTTCTTTCGCGTTATCGACTTTATCAATATAGGTATCGCCAAGGCCGCTCACCTTCACGGCGCTGATATCACCCACGTTGAAATAGGTGTGCAGGGCAGAGGTGGTTTCGAACTCGCCGTGAGCTTCCAGTTCGATTTCACAGGTTTTACCCAGTTTGAAGCGGGCATACAGGGTGAAATCGTGCGGCCAGAGGGCGCGGGTTTCATCGTTTGCCTGCAGCTCAAAGGTCAGCGCTGCGCCGTTGTCATCTTCGTTATGCGCTTTCAGCGTCCACTGCTGGTTGCGGGCAAAACCGTGAGACGGCAAACCCGGCTGTGCGGACGGGCCGAACCACGGCCAGCAGATCGGCACGCCGCCGCGAATAGCCGCCCCTTTTTTGAAGGAGGTCGCATCGCTCAGCCACAAACCTTCGGCTTCACCTTCCGGTTTCCAGGAGAGCAGGTGAGCGCCGTTCAGCGCCACGGACGCTTTAACACGCGGATGGTCAACGACGATGATATCAGCACCGTCAATCTGACGGCGGGAGAGCACAGGGGTAAGCTGTTCGACTACCGGAAGTGCAAAAATTTTATTAATCATTAAGCAATCCTCTGTCTTATAAATAAAAAAAGGCGACCGAAGTCGCCTTTTTGGATCAAGCACTCATCTCAACTTATTTAGAGATGTGAGCGATCAGGTCCAGTACTTTGTTAGAGTAGCCAGTTTCGTTGTCGTACCAGGAAACCAGTTTAACGAAGTTGTCGTTCAGTGCGATACCTGCTTTAGCATCAAACACGGAAGTGCAGATTTCGCCGTTGAAGTCGGTAGAAACAACGTCGTCTTCGGTGTAGCCCAGAACGCCTTTCATTGCGCCTTCGGAAGCAGCTTTGATTGCTTTCTTAATTTCTTCATAAGAAGCAGCTTTTTCCAGACGAACGGTCAGGTCAACAACGGATACGTTAGGAGTTGGAACGCGGAACGCCATACCAGTCAGTTTGCCATTCAGTTCTGGCAGTACTTTACCTACAGCTTTAGCAGCACCGGTAGAGGATGGGATGATGTTCTGAGCCGCGCCACGGCCGCCGCGCCAGTCTTTGTGAGACGGGCCATCAACGGTTTTCTGAGTAGCGGTGGTTGCGTGAACGGTAGTCATCAGACCTTCGATGATGCCGAAGTTGTCGTTGATAACTTTAGCCAGCGGTGCCAGGCAGTTGGTGGTGCAGGATGCGTTAGACACGATATCCTGGCCAGCGTAAGTTTCGAAGTTTGCACCACGAACGAACATTGGGGTGTTGTCTTTGGAAGGACCAGTCAGAACAACTTTCTTCGCACCCGCAGTGATGTGTTTACGTGCAGTTTCGTCGGTCAGGAAGATACCGGTTGCTTCAGCAACAACGTCAACACCGATTTCGTTCCATTTCAGGTTAGCTGGGTCTTTTTCAGCAGTAACGCGGATGGTTTTGCCATTAACAACCAGGTGGCCGTCTTTCACTTCAACGGTGCCGTCGAAACGACCGTGAGTTGAGTCGTACTTCAGCATGTACGCCATGTATTCAGCGTCCAGGAGATCGTTGATACCAACGATTTCGATGTCAGAACGTTTCTGAGCAGCACGGAAAACAATACGGCCGATACGGCCAAAACCGTTGATACCTACTTTGATAGTCATATATTCCACCAGCTATTTGTTAGTGAATAAAAGGTTGCCTGTAAAATTACAAAAACCTTACGCAGCGTCAAGCGGAATCGTGTCAATCATTGCGACAAATCAATCCTGTGACTAACGTTTGTGCGACTGACTCGCCTCACTTTCCCTTTGAGCTTGCACCCATATGGGGGCTGAGCCGGGATTTTAAAGTCCTCGCAGGATAAAAATGTGAACATGATCACAATTGCCTGACCGCTTATTCGCGACACATAAGTTTAGATCAAAAGTGCACGCAAGGGTGTTAATGTTTTGTTAGAATCCGGGTTGAAAGATGTCTGTTTCTACAGCGAGATGTAAGCATATGTCGAACCAACGTAACCCTGACGATTTGAAAAAAAACCTCACAGAAATGCAGTTTTACGTGACGCAGAATCACGGAACGGAACCGCCGTTCACCGGGCGTTTACTGCACAACAAGCGAGACGGCGTCTACCACTGTCTGGTCTGTGATGCCCCGTTGTTCAATTCACAAACGAAATTTGATTCTGGCTGCGGCTGGCCGAGTTTTTACGAGCCGGTGAGCGATGAGGCCATCCGCTACCTGACCGACTCGTCGCACGGCATGGTGCGCACGGAAATTCGCTGCGGCAACTGCGATGCGCACCTTGGGCACGTCTTCCCGGATGGCCCACAGCCTACGGGCGAGCGTTTCTGCGTAAACTCTGCCTCAATGAGCTTCACCGATGATGAGAACGGTGACCAAATTAAGGGTTGAAAAAACGATTCAGCAAATTATTCCTTTGAAAGGGCGCGAGTGTGAATATTGATGACATGATTAGCGGCATGACGCCGGAAATTTATCAGCGTCTGGTGACCGCCGTAGAACTGGGAAAATGGCCCGACGGCGTCGCGCTGACGCCGGAGCAAAAAGAGAACAGTTTGCAGCTGGTGATGCTGTGGCAGGCGCGCAATAACACCGACGCGCAGCACATGACGATCGACACCAAAGGCCAGATGGTGATGAAGAGCAAGCGCGAGCTGAAAGAAGACTTCGGCATCACGCCGAAGCCGATTGCGACGATGAAAATGCAATAACGGTGCGGGTTGATGCCCTCTCCCACAGGGAGAGGGCGTAAAAGACTACGCCTGCGTTTCCAGCCAGTCTTCGAGCGTATACAGCGTTGCGCCTTCCGCAGCCATATCCATAAACGCCTGAGCGCTGTCCTGCGGATGAATGTTTACCCCGCGGCAGCCGTCGGTGATGACGCTGACGGTATAACCTAACTGGAGCGCGTCCAGCACGGTAAACTTCACGCAGTAATCCGTCGCCAGGCCCAGCACGATCAGCTCCGTGATTTCGTGATGACGTAACCACGCGTCCAGCGCCGTTTTCTGGCGATGCCCGTTATCAAAAAACGCGCTATAGCTGTCGATAGCCGGGTTTTCACCTTTATGGAACACCGCGTCGACGGCTTTCTGATTCAGGAGCGGATGCAGCTCCGCGCCTTCCGTCTGCTGTACGCAGTGATCCGGCCAGAAGGTTTGCGCCAGCCCGTCGAGTTCACCCTGAGTGAAAGGCTCGACGTTGTGCTGGCTGGCAAAGCTGCCGTGGTTCGCCGGGTGCCAGTCCTGGCTTGCGACAACCGCTTCGCCGCGGGCTTTGCACCAGTCAATCAGCGTGTTTGCCACGTCAACGGTGCTGTCACCTTCGGCGACGGCCAGCGCACCGCCCGCGCAGAAATCATTTTGCAAATCGACCAGTAGCAGGGCGCGTTGCTTCATGAGCACTCCTTATTCGTCCGGGGTCAGCTCGCCGCGCAGGTTTTGCATCATCGCGTTGCGAATGGACTGAATGTCCAGATCCTGACTCAGTAAATAGTGAAGTTTAGTCAGCGTTGCCTCAACGGTCATATCGAAGCCGCTAATAACCCCTGCATGCGCCAGCGCGTTGCCGGTGGCATAGCCGCCCATATTCACTTTACCGGACATACACTGGGTCAGGTTCACGACCACAATTCCGCGCTCGCTGGCTTCCTGGAGCTCTTTCAGGAATTCGCTGTTCTGCGGGGCATTACCTACGCCATAGGAGCGCAGAATCAGCGCTTTCACCGGCTGGCGGAGGAAGTTACGCACTACGTCGGCAGAGATACCCGGGTAGATAGTGACCACGCCAATCGGTTGCGGAGTGATCGGATGCACGATCAGCTCGCCGGCGGTGTTCGGCGCAGGCGGCGTGCCCAGACGACGGATATGAATTCCGGCCTCCAGCAGCGGCTGCAGGTTAGGGGAGGCGAAGGCGTCAAAACCGTCAGCATGGGCTTTGGTGGTGCGGTTGCCGCGATACAGACGGTTATTAAAGAATAGCGACACTTCGTTGATCGGATAATTCGCCGCCACGTACAGGGAGTTCAGCAGGTTGATCTGCCCGTCCGAGCGCAGCTCCGCCAGCGGGATTTGCGACCCGGTGACGATAACCGGCTTGCTCAGGTTCTCCAGCATAAAGGAGAGCGCCGAGGCGGTAAACGCCATGGTGTCGGTGCCGTGCAGGATCACGAAGCCGTCGTACTGGTCGTAATGGGCTTTAATGTCATCCGCGATGTGCTGCCAGTCTTCCGGCGTCATGTCGGAGGAGTCCATCAGCGGCTCGTATTCGTGGATGGTGAAGTCAGGCATTTCCGGACGGTGGAATTCCGGCATCAGCGCAAGCTGACGCTGAAGGTGGCCGGAGACAGGGATATAGCCGTTTTCAGAGCGCTGCATACCGATGGTACCGCCAGTGTAGGCTACATAAATCGATTTCTTCTGCATGGTAGTGAGTTCTTGTTCTTCAAAAGAAAAAAATCCCCTCTTCGCGGGAAGAGGGGACGGTTTTTAACGGACGTTAGCGCAGGTCAGGCAAAACGCGTAACGACTCTGTGGATCGTTAAAGGCCGCGAGCTTATCGCTTTCCGCCTTCATCGCTTTCGCTGCCGTGGCGACCGGCGCAGGCAGGTAAGCCTGCATCGCCTCCGGCAGCATGGCGCGTACCGAGCCGGACATGCTGTCCATGACCATATCGAAGAACGAAGGCTCGTCCTGGTAATACTCGATATGCCATTGCTTGAGCTTCGCCAGCTCGGCGGCTTTTTTCACCGCGTCATCGAAGTCGCCCAGGCTGTCCACCAGACCGTTGCTCTTCGCATCCTGGCCGGTCCAGACGTGGCCCTGCGCGATCTGGTCGATCTGCTCAGGCGTCTTTTTACGCGAGTCCGCTACCAGGGTGATAAAGCGCTTATAGCCGTTCTCAATGCTGAGCTGCATCATCTCAGAGACTTCTGGCGGCAGGGATTTGGTCACCGACACATCAGCCAGCGGAGAGGTGGCCACGCCATCGGTATGCACGCCCAGAGAATCCAGGCTGTTTTCCACGGTGTTGATCACCCCGAAGATGCCAATCGAACCGGTCAGCGTGCTTGGGTTGGCCACGATGTAGTTGGCTGGCGTTGAGATCCAGTAACCCCCGGAGGCGGCCATTCCGCCCATGGATACGACGACCGGCTTGCCGGCGGCACGCGCCGCAGCCAGTTCAGCGCGGATCACCTCGGAGGCGCTGACGCTGCCGCCAGGGCTGTTCACCCGCAGGACGATCGCTTTCACTTTCGGATCCAGGCGAGCATCGCGGATTTGTGACGCGGTAGTATCGCCGCCCACGTTCCCCGGAGTCTCCTGGCCGTCCATGATGGCGCCGTTGGCAAACACCACCGCGACGCTGTTACCGCTGTCATCAGGCTTTTTCGTCGAGTAATCATACATGCTGATGGCGCTGTAATTTTTGTCCTCTTTGCTCCAGCCAAACTGTTTGCTAAGGGATTTTTCAATCTCGGCGCTGGTGCCCAGGGCATCAACCAGTTTGTTATCGAGCGCATATTTTGCGGTATCACCGTCAACCTTACGCAGGCCATCCAGCACGCCCTGTGCGCCCGGGAACGCCTGCTCAGGCGTAATCTGGCGGTTGGCGGCAACGGTGCCGAGATAGTTCTGCCACAGCTCGCCAATCCAGCGGCTGTCCGCTTCACGGGCGGCTGGAGACATGTCGTCGCGGATAAACGGCTCGACGGCGGATTTGTACGTGCCGACGCGGAAGACGTGGGTGGTAACCTTAAGCTTGTCGAGCAGGGATTTATAGTACAGGCCGTTGGTGGCAAAACCGTGCAGATCCACCGTCCCCTGTGGGGAGAGCCAGATCTTATTGGCGAAGCTCGCCAGATAATATTGCCCCTGGCTGTAGCTGTCGCCTACGGCAATCACCGGCTTGCCGCTGTCGCGGAATTCGCGCAGCGCTTTACCGATGTACTGCATCGACGGCTGATCGCCTCCGGCAAAATCTTTCAGATCCAGCACGATCCCGGTGATGTTCCGGTCGTCTTTCGCCTGGCGGATGGTATCGACGATATCGAACAGGGAGTTTTCCTGCAGACGGTCTGACGTCGCGCCAAACAGCTGGCGGCTGATTGCCCCCAGACGGTTGCTGGCGGACGGTTTATCAACGATAACGCCGGTGATATCGAGTAACAGGGCCCCGCGAGTCGAATGCTGCGCCTGATTCGCGTTGCTGATATGCATCCAGATGCCCGCGCAAACCAGAACCAGCAGGATGAAGAAGATGTTCATCACCAGGTTGCGGACGAAGTTGAGCAGTCTCCACGTCCATTTAAAGAAACCGGCAATGATTCGCCAAAGGGTTCGCATGTATTCTCCCTAACCAGAAAATGACTGTTTCCGTCGCCACTGGACGGTAATGTTGGGTTATCGTAATGACCCAACCGCCACTTGTCAGCAGGAATCGCCTGCCAGGCTGTAACAAAATCTGCGGTCGTGTTAATTTTGTGAGTAAATTTCAAGAAAGGAGTTAACCAATGGACGCACTCGAACTGCTTGTTAACCGCCGTAGCGCTTCCCGTCTGGCCGAACCAGCCCCGGCAGGCGAGCAGCTGGAGAACATTCTGCGTGCCGGCATGCGTGCCCCCGATCACGGCACGCTGCAGCCGTGGCACTTCTTTGTGATTGAAGGCGAAGGCCGCGATCGTTTCAGCCAGCTGCTGGAGCAGGGCGCGATTGCCGCCGGGCAGGATGAGAAAGGTATCGACAAGGCGCGCAATGCCCCGTTCCGCGCCCCGATGATTATCGCCGTCGTGGCGAAATGCCAGGCTGACCATAAGGTGCCGGTCTGGGAACAGGAAATGTCCGCAGGCTGTGCGGTGATGGCGATGCAGATGGCCGCCGTCGCGCAGGGCTTTAACGGTATCTGGCGTACCGGTGCGCTGACCGAAAGCCCGGCGGTCCGTGACGGTTTTGGCTGCGGTGAGCATGACAAAATTGTCGGTTTCCTCTATCTCGGCACCCCGCAGCTTAAAGCCTCCAGCACCATCAGCATTCCGGACACCACGCCTTTCGTCAGCCATTTCTGATAACGCACCTGAACTGTCTGGATTCTGAGCATCTGCCGCAGAATTCAGACAGTCATACTTACCTCTTTATGGAATGAGCGCTACCATAGCGCGATTGAGATGACAGGAGACGTCCATGAGCGAGCAAACCATTCGTTTAACGCAGTACAGCCACGGAGCCGGTTGCGGTTGTAAAATTTCGCCGAAAGTGCTGGAGACCATCCTGCACAGTGAACAGGCGAAGTTTGTCGACCCGAACCTGCTTGTCGGCAACGAAACGCGTGACGATGCTGCAGTTTATGACTTAGGTAACGGCACAAGCATTATCAGTACTACCGACTTCTTTATGCCGATTGTCGACAACCCGTTCGACTTCGGGCGCATTGCGGCCACCAACGCCATCAGCGATATCTTCGCGATGGGCGGTAAGCCGATCATGGCGATTGCCATTCTGGGCTGGCCGATCAACACCATCCCGCCGGAAGTGGCCCGTGAAGTGATTGATGGCGGTCGTTTTGCCTGCCAGCAGGCGGGGATTGCGCTGGCCGGTGGACACTCTATTGATGCGCCGGAGCCAATCTTTGGCCTGGCCGTTACTGGCGTAGTGCCGACCGAACGCGTGAAGCGCAACAGCACCGCGCAGGCGGGCTGCAAACTGTTCCTCACCAAGCCGCTGGGTATTGGCGTGCTGACCACCGCCGAGAAAAAATCCCTGCTGAAACCGGAGCACAAAGGTCTGGCAACCGAAGCCATGTGCCAGATGAACCTCGCCGGTGCGGCGTTTGCCAATATCGACGGCGTGAAGGCGATGACCGACGTCACCGGTTTTGGTCTGCTGGGGCACCTCTCTGAAGTGTGTCAGGGCGCGGGCGTGCAGGCGCAGGTCTGGTATCAGGACGTGCCGAAGCTGCCGGGCGTGGAGGAGTATATTGCTCAGGGCGCGGTGCCGGGCGGTACCCAGCGCAACTTCGCCAGCTACGGTCACCTGATGGGCGAAATGCCTGCGGAGTGGCGCAACCTGCTGTGCGATCCGCAAACCTCCGGCGGCCTGCTGCTGGCGGTCACGCCGGAATCGGAAGCCGAGGTTCAGGCAACGGCCGCCGAGTTCGGCATCACCCTGACGGCAATCGGCGAGCTGGTGACCGCGCGCGGCGGTCGTCCGATGATTGAGATCCGTTAATTCGATGCGGTTGTTTATTGCCGAAAAGCCGAGCCTGGCCCGCGCCATCGCTGATGTGCTGCCTAAACCGCATCGCAAAGGTGACGGTTTTATCGAATGCGGTAACGGGCAGGTGGTCACCTGGTGTATCGGTCACCTGCTTGAGCAGGCGCAGCCGGATGTCTATGACAGCCGCTACGCCCGCTGGAATTTAAACGATCTCCCCATCGTGCCGGAAAAATGGCGCCTGCAGCCCCGACCTTCAGTCACCAAACAGCTCAACGTGATCAAGCGCTTCCTGCATGACGCCGCTGAAATCGTGCACGCAGGTGACCCGGACAGGGAAGGGCAGCTGCTGGTGGATGAGGTGCTGGACTATCTTGAGCTGGCGCCGGAAAAGCGCCAGCAGGTGCAGCGCTGCCTGATCAACGACCTCAACCCGCAGGCCGTCGAGCGGGCGATTTCGCGCCTGCGTGCCAACAGCGAATTTATTCCGCTGTGCGTCTCGGCATTAGCCCGCGCCCGCGCCGACTGGCTGTACGGCATCAATATGACCCGCGCCTACACCATACTCGGGCGCAACGCGGGCTATCAGGGCGTGCTCTCCGTGGGGCGCGTGCAGACGCCGGTGCTGGGGCTGGTCGTGCGTCGTGATGAAGAGATTGAGAACTTCGTCGCCAAAGATTTCTTTGAAGTGAAAGCGCATATCGTCACGCCTAAGGACGAGCGCTTTACCGCCGTCTGGCAGCCGAGCGATGCCTGCGAATCTTACCAGGATGAAGAGGGGCGCTTGCTGCACCGTCCGCTGGCGGATCATGTGGTTAACCGCATTACCGGCCAGCCGGCTATCGTCACCAGCTATAACGATAAACGGGAATCAGAACCCGCGCCGCTGCCGTTCTCTCTGTCGGCCCTGCAGATTGAGGCCGCGAAGCGCTTTGGCCTCAGCGCGCAGAACGTGCTGGACATCTGCCAGAAGCTCTACGAAACCCATAAGCTCATCACCTACCCGCGTTCGGACAGCCGCTATCTGCCGGAAGAGCACTTTGCCGGTCGCCACTCGGTGATGAACGCCATCGGCGTGCACGCGCCGGATCTGCTCCCGCAGCCTGCGGTAAACCCGGACACCCATAACCGCTGCTGGGATGATAAAAAAGTCGATGCCCACCACGCGATTATCCCGACGGCCCGCGCCAGCATCGTCAACCTGACCGAGAACGAAGCGAAGGTCTATCACCTGATTGCCCGTCAGTACCTGATGCAGTTCTGCCCGGACGCGGTATTCCGCAAGTGCGTGATTGAGCTTGAGATTGCCAAAGGTAAGTTTGTCGCCAAAGCGCGTTTCCTCGCAGAAGCGGGCTGGCGTACGCTCCTCGGCAACAAAGAGCGTGATGAGGAGAACGACGGCACGCCGCTGCCGGTGGTCGCCAAAGATGACGAACTGCTGTGCGAGAAGGGCGAAGTGGTTGAACGTCAGACCCAGCCTCCGCGCCATTTCACCGATGCGACGCTGCTGTCGGCGATGACCGGGATCGCCCGGTTCGTTCAGGATAAAGATCTGAAGAAGATCCTGCGCGCCACCGACGGTCTGGGAACGGAAGCGACGCGAGCGGGGATCATCGAGCTGCTCTTTAAGCGCGGCTTCCTGGAGAAAAAGGGACGCTATATCCACTCAACGGAGCCGGGCCGGGCGCTAATCCACTCTCTGCCGGAGCTGGCCGCCAGGCCGGACATGACCGCGCACTGGGAATCGGTGCTGACGCAGATCAGCGAGAAGCAGTGCCGCTATCAGGACTTTATGCAGCCGCTGGTCGGGACGCTTTATCAGCTGATCGATCAGGCGCGCAGCACGCCGGTGAAAACGTTCAGAGGCATGGTTGCGCCCGGTGGCGGCGCGAAGAAACCGTTCAAGAAGAAAAAGAGCGCGGCCTGACACACGTTTTTCTCCCCTCTCCCGGTGGGAGAGGGCCGGGGTGAGGGCACCCGGCCGCACGCGATAAACCTTAAATCACGCCCTGACCAATCATCGCATCCGCCACCTTCACGAACCCGGCGATATTCGCCCCGCGCACGTAGTTGGTTTGCGACGCCTCGCCGCCGTACTCCACGCAGGCATGGTGAATATCCAGCATGATGTGGTGCAGGCGCGCATCCACTTTCTCCGCCTTCCAGCCGAGACGTGCGGCGTTTTGCGCCATCTCGAGGCCGGAGGTCGCCACGCCGCCCGCGTTAGCAGCCTTGCCCGGCGCAAACAGCACGCCCGCTTCCAGGAACAGGTCCGTCGCATCGATAGTGGTCGGCATATTTGCCCCTTCGGCCACCGCTTTTACGCCGCTGCTAATCAGGGTACGCGCGGCGTCCGCATCCAGCTCGTTCTGCGTGGCGCACGGCAGGGCGATATCCACCGGAACGCCCCACGGCTGTTTCCCTTCCAGGTAGGTCAGGCCAAACTCCCGGGCATAATCCGCCACGCGGCCATCGCGGCTGGCTTTGATTTCACACAGGCGCGCCAGCTTCTCTGCCGTGAAGCCCGCTTCATCCACCACCGTGCCGCTGGAATCAGAGGCGGTCACCACGCGAGCGCCAAGCTGCATCGCTTTCTCAATCGCGTACTGCGCCACGTTACCGGAGCCGGACACCGCGACGCGCATGCCTTCAAAGCCTAAACCGTGACGCTTGAGCATCGCCTCGGTGAAGTAAACCAGGCCGTATCCTGTCGCTTCCGGGCGGATCAGGCTCCCGCCAAACGACAGCCCCTTGCCGGTAAAGACGCAGGCGCTGTTGTTGGATAGCTTTTTCATCATCCCGGCCATAAAGCCCACTTCACGTCCGCCCACGCCGATATCACCGGCAGGAACGTCGGTATCCGGGCCGAGGTGGCGGTAGAGTTCGGTCATCAGCGCCTGGCAGAAGCGCATCACTTCCCCTTCGCTTTTGCCTTTCGGGTCGAAATCGCTGCCGCCTTTCCCGCCGCCCATCGGTAGCGTGGTGAGG
The DNA here is from genome assembly GCF_047530595.1 of Enterobacter sp. 01-M-02-SI-ECC. Taxonomy (NCBI): domain Bacteria; kingdom Pseudomonadati; phylum Pseudomonadota; class Gammaproteobacteria; order Enterobacterales; family Enterobacteriaceae; genus Enterobacter; species Enterobacter sp. 01-M-02-SI-ECC. The sequence continues at coordinate 495,996 of NZ_JBLKCZ010000001.1, forward strand.
GCGTTTTTAAAGGTCTGCTCGAAGCCGAGGAATTTCAGAATCGACAGGTTCACGGACGGATGAAAACGCATGCCGCCCTTAAACGGGCCAATCGCCGAGTTAAACTGAACGCGCCACGCGCGGTTAACCTGTACCTGGTTGCGATCGTCAACCCACGTCACGCGGAACTGGATCACGCGCTCTGGCTCGATCATGCGTTCAAGCAGAGACATCTGGCGATAACGCGGGTTTTGTTCAAGGAAGGGCCACAGGGTGGTCATAACTTCACGCACGGCCTGAGCGAACTCGCTTTGGTGCGGGTCGCGCTGCTGAACATGGGCAAGGAAACTTTCCAGAGAGCGTGTCTGATCCATAGATATAAGAACCTCTTATCGTATTTTATGTGTATTACTTATGCGATTTGTGTTGTTTTTTTGACTATACCACCCGTACCGCTTTGTGAGGCAAGCAGAAATTTATGACGAAAGGGAAATTAATGAGAGGGCGGGCGTCATAACGAAAAGCGATGAAGAGATAAATTAAAGGTTCGGCTCTGGTTTACCGTTATAGTCAATATCAGGACACAACAGGAAGACAAGTCGATGAACCGTTATGTGATGACCGCGTTATGTTTGATGTTTACCGCTGGCGCTCAGGCTGACCGCATTCGTCCGGATGTGGAAGTGAATGTGCCGCCGGAAGTGTTTAGCTCCAGCGGCCAGAATCAAACGGTGCAGCCCTGCAATCAGTGCTGTATCTATCAGAATCAGAACTACTCGGAAGGGGCCGTTGTGAAAGCGGACGGCATTCTGCTGCAGTGCCAGCGCGACGAGCGCGCCATCAGCACGAACCCGCTGGTCTGGCGTCGCGTAAAATAATAAACGCTTCCAGCAGCGGAATATCCGCGGGGGCTAAGGGGTAGCCAAACGCCTCTTCCGGCGTACACCACGCCAGCGCGCTGTGGTAGTGCGCCGTGATATCGCCGCGGAAAGCAGGAACGTGCCAGGCATGCAGGTTAATCAACCGCTGGGAGACTTCCCGCTGGTGGCTTGCCACGTATTGTCCCGGCAGGGCGTCAATGCCCAACTCTTCACGCAGCTCGCGGATAAGCGCTTCTGGCTGGGTTTCTCCGGCCTCGACTTTACCGCCTGCAAATTCCCACATTCCCGGCTGGTCGGCGTGGACAGGGCGCTGCGCCAGTAAAATGTTGCCGTCTTTTTCGATGATGGCGGCAACGACATCGAGTGTTTTCAGCATGGTCGTCAATAATTGATAGCGAAAAAAGACATATTATCGTGCCCTTTCTCAGAGTCCAGTAAACAGGAGAATCAGGTGAAAGAGTCCCCCGCCTGGGTTGCCCCCCTCGAATCCCTTCCCGCCAGCCTAAAACCGATAGCCGCCATGCAGAAAAAGCATTTTGGCGCGGAGCTGAATCCCACCCGCTGGTGGGGGCGAATGCCGCGTCTGTTCTGGCTGGTGGCGCTGTTTGTCGGCTTTCTGGAGCGTCGTCGCGCGCGCCTGACGCCCGCGCTGCGTTCGCTACTCATGACGCGGGTATCCCAGCTCTGTCACTGCGCTTTCTGCATTGATGCCAACAGCCTGCGTCTGGCCGAGCGCTGCGGCACGCTGGATAAGGTTCAGGCCGTGAGCGACTGGCAGGATTCCGCCTTGTTCACCGAGCAGGAGCGCGCGGCGCTGGCCTACGCCGAGGCGATGACCGCCACGCCGCCCCGGGCGGATGAGGCAGTGAGAACGGCGCTGAAACGCCACTTCACGGACGATGCCATTACCGAGATGACGGCGCTGATTGCGTTTCAGAATCTCTCCGCCCGTTTTAATGCCGCGCTGGATATTCCGGCGCAGGGGCTGTGCGCCACGTTTAGCGAGACTCCCCATGCTTGACCGTCACCTGCATCCGCGGGTTAAGCCCGCTCTGAATCGTCTGGTTTCCGTGCTGGATAAGCCGGGCATCACGCCCGACGGATTAACCCTGACCGGGTTTGCCATCGGCGTGCTGGCGCTGCCGTTTCTGGCCCTCGGCTGGTATCCGGCTGCGCTGGCTGCCATCGTGCTTAACCGCCTGCTGGATGGTCTGGACGGCGCGCTGGCGCGCAGGAGAGGGCTGACCGATGCGGGGGGATTTCTTGATATCGCGCTCGATTTTCTGTTCTACGCCCTGGTGCCGTTTGGCTTTGCGCTCGCGGCACCCGCTGAGAATGCGCTGGCGGCCGCCTGGCTGCTGTTTGCGTTTATCGGGACCGGCAGCAGCTTTCTGGCGTTTGCGGCGCTGGCGGCGAAGCACGATATCGACAACCCCGGCTATGCGCACAAGTCGTTTTATTACATCGGTGGGTTAACGGAAGGGACGGAGACCATCGCGCTGTTCGTGCTGTGCTGCCTCTTCCCGGCGCACTTTACGCTGTTCGCGTGGGTATTCGGCGCGCTGTGCTGGCTGACCACCACAACTCGCGTCTGGAGCGGCTATGTGACGCTGAAGTCACTCAGCCCTTAGAGAGCGCTCTCTGGCCCGCGCTCTCCGGTGGTGACCGGGTTCTGCGGATGACTGCTCCATTCGTACCAGCCGCCGTCATAGACGGCGACATTCTTCCAGCCCATCGCCCGGGCGTACATAAAGGTTTCTGACGCCCGCCACCCGGTGCCGCAGTAAAACGCGACGTGCAGTTCCGGCAGAATATTCCAGCGCTTCCACTGGGCGGCGATATCGTCCGCGCTGCGCATGGTGCCATCCGGGTTATGGAAATCTTCCATATGGGTCGCGTCGCTGCCCGCATGACCCCAGCGGGCACCGGCAATTTCACCTTTTGGCTTGATGTAGCTGTAGCCGCTGGTTTCGCCGATGAACTCCGGCCAGGAACGAATGCTGACCAGGGAGGCATCCTGACGGTGCAGCATCCCGCGCGCCTGTTCCATATCAACCATCAGCTGCGGCTGGCCGGGGATCGGCGCGCCAAAATCGAGGGCTGGCTTCACTTTCGCGGGCGTGCCGCGTTCAACCGGCAGGCCTGCATCGGACCACGCCTTCCAGCCGCCGTCGAGAATACGCACATCCTTCACGCCTGCATACAGCATGATCTGCGCCACGCGCGCGGCGGCGTAAACGTCACGGCCATACAGAATGACGGTGGTGTCGTGACGGATCCCGTGCTTCGCCAGCATCGCTTTCAGCTTGTCGTCGGAGACTTTATTCCACAGCGGCTCGCTTTCCACCTCGTTGGTGTCGATGTAGCCCGCGCCGGGAATGTGGTTTAGCAGGTAAAACTTCGGTGCGCCCCAGGCGGCTTCAATCACTTTCCAGTCACCCGCCGGCGCGGCGGTCACGGGTTTACCCTGCTGGAGGCGGTGGATCCACTGCGGGTAAACCAGCTGTTCAAAGTGAGGCAGGCGCTGAAGGCGGTCGGGCGTCTTCAGAGCGTCGCTGAGCAGCGAGACGTGGCGGTATCCGGCTTTCTCCAGGCGCGATTTCACCGCCAGGTTATCGTTCTCGTCGCCGTACAGGGCGATGGCCGTCGCGGGCGTAAGCTGATGCTGTTTTGCCCAGCTCGCAATCTGTTCGTCGCTCATTGCACCCAGCCAGACGGCAGCCAGGTTGAGTGCGGCGGGTTCATGCCCGGAGGGGCCGCTGAGGGTCTGCGGCCAGCCGTTATAGAACGCGCTGGGGCGGGTGTCGACAGGCGTGCCGTGCTGTGCCTGAAGCTGGGAGAGCGTCATCGCGTTGGCCAAATCAGCCGCCAGAGAGGAAAAGGATGCGAGGCCGCAGAGCAGGGCCAGCGCGGTCAGTTGAGAAACACGTTTCATCGAATAACCTGACGTCAGTAAAAGAGGGGGGCATTGTCGTCTCTCCCGAAACGGAAAACATTGCGTTAGCACATTATTGCCAGCGAGAAATCTCAATCAGCTCGCCGCCGGGCGGAATATCGTCCTCATCGTGCGTGACCAGCACCACCGGGATATTGCGCGCGCGGACGGCGTCAAAAACCCATGTCCGAAACGTCGTGCGCAGCGTTTTATCGAGGCGGCTGAACGGTTCGTCCAGCAGCAGCGCCTGCGGCTCTGCGAGCAGGGCCCGCAGCAGGCTGACCCGGGCACGCTCCCCGCCGGAGAGGGTGGCCGGATCGCTGGCGTAATGACCGCACAGCCCGGCGGAATCCAGCGCCTGCTCGACCGCTTCCCGACGCGCTCTCCCGACGATCCGCTCAGGCAAGGCCAGCAGCAAATTTTGCCCGACGCTGAACTGTTCAAACAGCAGCGCATCCTGAAAGAGAATGCCCAGCCCGCGGGCTTCAACGGGAAGGCCGTCGCAGCGACGCGCGTCGAGCCACAGTTCGCCCCGCGCCTGGAAATCGTCTGACAGCGCGCCGACCATCCACGCAAAAAGGGTCGATTTGCCGCTGCCGGACGGCCCCATCAGGGTAACGATCTCCCCGCGAGGAACGCAAAAATTGACCTCGCGGAAAAGCGGTTCAATGGTGAGATCTTTAACCTTCAGCATTAACGTAATCCTTGACGGTAGCGGCCCGCGAGCCGGGATAACAGGGCGGCAAGACCGAACACCGTGCCCGTGACCAGCAGTAATCCCAGCGCCCGGTTAGCGAGGGTCGGGATGCTGCCCCCGCTGCTGAGCGCGACGGTTTCGGTGGTCAGCGTGGCGAAGCGCCCCGCGCCAAGCCAGAGCGTCGGCATGTATTGCGCCATGCTGACGGAAAAACCAATAGCAAAGGCCAGCAGAGCCGGGCGCACCAGCAGGGGGCATTTCAGCAGTAAGAATATTTTCGCCCGTCGCCAGCCGAGCGTTCTGGCGGTAAGAATAAGCCTGGGATCGATCCGCCGCCAGGCGGGCTGCAGAACCAGCAGCATCCACGGCAACACCCACAGCAGATGGCTCCAGAGCACGGCGGCATAGCGCCCGTCGAGCCCCAGACGCAATGCAATAAAGTATTGCCCGGTGACGAGCGGCAGCGCCGGCAGGGCGAGCGGTGACCACACCCACGCTGCGCTGCGCTGAGGTCCCCATTCCAGCCAGAGAAAAATGACGATGAGGGCGATCAGGCTCGACAGCAGGCCGAAGGAGAGGCTGGTCCCCACGGAACCCACGTCGCCCCCTTGCGCCAGCATCAGCAGTACCGCAGCGCACAGGATGCCGCACGCGGGCAGTAACCCGCTGAATGCCCGCTCAGGCAGGGTGCGCTGAGACCTTCGGCGCGTCCCCGCGAGGTCCGGAATTGTGCGACGCCATACCCTCCAGAGGCCGTATCCGAGGGCGGCAAGCGCGGCCAGCAGCATAAGAAGAAACAGGCACAGCAGCATTCCTTTTGCCTGCTGCTGCGCGTCGCCCTGGCTTAGCCACTGCCAGGCCAGCACGGCCAGGGTGGGCGGGTTGCCGGGCCCGAGAACGATCGCCACGTCCACGACCGAGAGCGACCATGCCAGCACCGCCAGCATCACCGCGCCGAGGACAGGCGCGATCGCCGGGAGGATCAGCCAGCTGAGCGTCTGATAACGCCCGTAGCCAAAGGTCTGCAGGACGATCTTCTGCTGCGCGAGCCGTTGTTCCGGCAGTACGGCGTAAATGGCCCACAGCACGAACGCGCTCTCTTTGACCGCGAGCGTCAGGCCCAGCCCGACGCCGTAGCGGTCAAACGGAGCCGTACAGACGGTACAGAGCTGATAAAACAGACCGCCCTCGGCAAACAGCAGTAACGCGCTGGTGGCGAACGCCACATGGGGGATCGCCAGCAGCCAGGGCAGCCGGGTCGTGAGGCGCCGCCAGCGTTGACCTGGCCACAAAAGGCAGACGAAGAAAAGGGCAATCAGCAACGCCCCCAGCGTGGCGATGAGCGTTGAGACCAGCGTGGCGACGGTCGCCTGCGGCAGCTGCGGATCGTTCAGCAGCCGCTGCCAGTTTGTCGCAGAAAGCGCCGGTGCGAACAGCATCACGCCGGCGGGCAGGATCGGCAGATAAATCACCGCCATCGCCAGCCAGACAAGCCCGCTCAGCGGGTGCCGTAACGACGCAGCCATTCCTGCTCCAGCGCGTTCACCCAGGCGGACTGCGGCTCTGCAAGCACCTGCGGCAGCCCCTGAGGCGTATGGACCAGCAGCTGTTTCGCTTCCTCTTCGGGCAGCGTTTTCGCATCCAGGACGCTCGGGTCTCCCCAGATGGCCGGGTCGGCCTTGCGGATTTGCGCCTGCGGTGACAGCAGGAAATTAGCGACCACCTTTGCGCCCGCGCTCGCGCCGGCATTGGCCGGGATAGCCACAAAATGGACGTTGCCGAGCATCCCGCTCTGGAAACCAAAGCTGTAGCTGTCGGCGGGCAGTTCGCCGCTCGCCACTTTCTGCTGCGCATGCGCCGGGTTAAAGGTCAGCGACAGGTTCAGACTGCCGCTGGCAAGCAGGGCATCCATTCGGGCTGGCGAGGGAGGGAAATCTTTTCCTTCGCGCCACAGCAGCGGGTGCAGCTTATCGAGGTAAGCCCAGAGCGGCGCCGTAACCTCAGCAAACGTTGCATCGGGCGCTTTTTGTAAAGCCTCAGGGCGATCGGTGAGCGTCAGCAGCAGCTGCTCAAGAAATGCCGTGCCGGTAAAATCGGGTGGGCGGGGATAGCTGATATTACCCGGGTGCTGCTGCGCGTAGGCCTGCAGCGCCTGCGGATCCACCTGCGGCGTCGGCATGCTGGCTTTGCGGGCGATAAAGGTTAGCTGCGCGCCGCCCCACGGGGATTCCGCCCCGTCGGTTGGAATCGCAAAATCTTCCATGACGGGTTTACGGGTATCGACATAGCGCCAGTTTGGCAACGTCTGCGCCCATCCGGTTTGCAGCAGGTTCGCCTCTTTTAACGTGCGGAAGTTTTCGCCGTTGACCCACAGCAGGTCAACCGAGCCGTTGGCCTTACGCCCCGCGGCGGCTTCCGTCTGGATCCGTTTTACCGCATCGGCGGCGTCCGCCAGCGGGACAATTTTTAGGGTAATGGCGTAGTGCGTTTGCATCTCACCGCTGACCCACTCAAGGTAGCGGTTGACCGCCGGATCGCCGCCCCAGGCGTTAAACCAGACGGTCTGGCCTTTGGCCTGCTGTTGGATAGCGTGCCAGCTATCGCCGGCACAGAGGGGGGCTGCCAGCAGCAGACCGGTCAGGAACGCGCAAAAACGCACACGGCGCATAATGCCTCACTTTTTAACAGACGGGAGATAACGGGAAAACAGCCGGCGTGTCGCCAGCGGCAATAACCCCAGTAGTGTAAAGGCGATTAGCATGCCCGGCGACAAAATATCGCGCAGCGACGCCACTTTCCCCAGCTCGCGTCCGGCGTTCAGAAAGACCACCGTCGCGGGCAGCATGGCGACCTGGCTGACCCACCAGTAGCGATATACGCCAATGCGGGTCAGCCCCATCAGCAAATTCACCAGGAAAAACGGGAACAGCGGCATCAGGCGCAGGGCAAAAAGATAGCCCGCGCCGTCATGCGCCATACCGGCGTTCACCGTTTTCATCTGCTGAGCAAACCGCCGCTGGACCCATTCGCGCAGCAGATAACGGCTGGCGAGCATCGCAAGCGTCGCCCCGAGCGTGGAGGCAAACGAGACCAGAAGGGTGCCTTCCCACAGGGGAAATAACGCTCCGCCCAGCAGGGTGAGGATAGCCGCACCGGGGATCGACAGGGCGGAGACCGCCACGTAGAGGGCAAAAAAGATCAGCGCGCTTCGCAGCGGCGCGTGGTCAACATGGGAGATGAGTGCCTGCTGGTGGGTTTTAATCCCGTCCAGGGAGAGTGTGCCTGGGGGAAGTATGACAAACGTCAGAATAAATGCGCCCAGAAGGGCGCACAGGAAAGCGAGTTTTCGAATGTTCACGCGTCATTACAGCTTGAATTTAGCCCACACCGGCGCGTGGTCAGACGGTTTTTCCATGCTGCGGATCTCGTAGTCGATCCCGGTTTCGATGCAGCGCTCTGCCAGCGGCGAACTGGCGAGCAGCAGGTCGATACGCAGGCCGCGGTTGTCGTCAAAGCCTTTTGAGCGGTAGTCAAACCACGAGAAGCGATCCTGCGTGTCCGGGTTGGCGGTACGGAAGGTATCCACCAGCCCCCAGTCCAGCAGGCGCTGCATCCACTCGCGCTCTTCCGGCAGGAAGGAGCATTTGCCGGTACGCAGCCAGCGTTTGCGGCTGTCTTCACCGATGCCAATATCCAGATCGGTCGGGCTGATATTCACATCACCCATGATCAGCACCGGATTGTCTTTGTTCAGTTCGGTGGTCAGATAGTCCTGCAGATCCTGATAAAACTTGGCTTTAGCCGGGAATTTGGTCGGATGGTCGCGGCTCTCGCCCTGGGGAAAGTAACCATTAATCACGGTGATGTTCCCCAGCGGGGAAGGCAGTTCCGCCATGATGATGCGGCGCTGTGCTTCTTCGTCATCGCCGGGAAACCCGCGGCGGACTGAAACTGGCGTCTCTTTGGTCAACAGCGCAACGCCGTAATGGCCTTTCTGCCCATGATAGAAGACGTTGTAGCCGAGCTTAGCCACCTCTTCGAGGGGGAACATGTCGTCGTGAACCTTGGTCTCCTGCAGGCCGATCACATCTGGCTGATGTTGTTCAACGATAGCTTCAAGCTGATGAGGGCGGGCGCGCAGGCCGTTGATATTAAAAGAGACAAATTTCATAGTCGCTGCCAGTGCAAGGTGAATAGTGCATGGATGGTAGCAGAATTTGCGTCAACTGTTACCGGGTTCGGCCAATAACTGCGACAGATAATGCCGGTGGTGCAATATTTGCACCATTCTGACGCGCATCGCCCTCAAACAGGGCGTAAATGACCGATAAATTTCGCGAGCGATCACAATTCCAGAATTATATTTGGCCTGTGCATACTCTTTCTGATTTTCATGCGGCAAAGTGCCGCTTGTCGTAAAAATATTCACTTTTTATGCACTAAAAGTGAATAACTCCATATTGTAACTTATTGATATTCTGTTACCTCAACCCGTTTATGCAATTTTATCGCTGGCTGGCACGAAGGCTGCAATCTACATTCACAGTGCAAACACTCAATTATTTAACATTCAAATAACTTTTTATTTACCGGATGAGGTCGCTATGTCTCTGTCAATTACGCGTGAAAATTTCGATGAATGGATGATGCCGGTTTACGCTCCGGCGGCTTTTATTCCGGTTCGTGGGGAAGGCTCGCGCCTGTGGGATCAGCAGGGTAAAGAGTATATCGACTTTGCAGGTGGGATTGCGGTCAACGCGCTGGGGCATGCGCACCCTGCGCTGCGTCAGGCGCTGAATGACCAGGCGGCGAAGTTCTGGCATACCGGCAACGGCTTTACCAACGAGCCCGCGCTGCGCCTGGCCAAAAAACTGATCGACGCGACGTTTGCCGAAAAGGTCTTTTTCTGTAACTCGGGGGCGGAAGCCAACGAAGCGGCGCTGAAGCTGGCGCGCAAATATGCGCACGATAAATTTGGTACCCACAAGAGCGGCATCGTGGCGTTTAAAAACGCCTTCCACGGGCGCACGCTCTTTACCGTCAGCGCGGGCGGCCAGCCTTCCTACTCGCAGGATTTTGCCCCGCTGCCGCCGGATATTCGCCACGGTATCTATAACGATCTGCAGTCCGCCAGCGAGCTGATTAACGACACCACCTGCGCGGTGATCGTCGAGCCGATGCAGGGCGAGGGCGGCGTGCTTCCGGCGCAAAAAGCCTTCCTGCAGGGGCTGCGCGAGCTGTGCGATCGCCACAACGCGGTCCTGATTTTCGACGAAGTCCAGACCGGCGTGGGCCGCACCGGCGAGCTGTATGCCTATATGCACTACGGCGTGACGCCGGACGTGCTTTCGACCGCCAAAGCGCTCGGCGGCGGCTTCCCGATTGGCGCGACGCTGACCACCGATAAATTCGCCAGCGTGATGACCGTGGGCACCCATGGCACCACCTACGGCGGCAACCCGCTGGCCACCGCCGTTGCCGGGCAGGTTCTCGACATCATTAACACGCCTGAGGTGCTGAAAGGCGTTAAGCAGCGTCACGACTGGTTTGTCGAGCGCCTGAATGCCATCAACGGCAAAACGGGGCTGTTTAAAGAAATTCGCGGCCTGGGGCTGTTAATCGGCTGCGAGCTCACCGCTGAGTTTGCCGGTAAAGCTAAACTTATTTCACAGGAAGCGGCAAAAGTGGGCGTGATGGTGCTGATTGCCGGTGCCAACGTGGTGCGTTTTGCGCCCGCGCTGATCGTCAGCGAGGAAGAGGTGCAAACCGGTCTGGACCGTTTTGCGCTGGCGTGTGAAAAAGTGAAATCCGGGGTGTCATCATGATGGTCATCCGTCCCGTTGAGCGCGGCGATCTCGCCGGGCTCATTCAGCTTGCCGGTAAGACGGGAGGCGGGCTGACCTCGCTTCCTGCCGATGAAAAAACGCTGTCGGCGCGCATTGAGCGCGCCCTGCAAACCTGGCAGGGGACGTTGCCAAAAAGCGAACAGGGGTATGTGTTCGTGCTGGAAGACACCGACACGGGGACCGTGGCTGGGATCTGCGCCATTGAAGTGGCCGTCGGGCTTAACGACCCGTGGTACAACTACCGCGTCGGCACCATGGTTCACGCCTCGAAAGAGCTGAACGTTTATAACGCGCTGCCCACGCTGTTTCTCTGCAATGACCACACGGGCGCCAGCGAGCTATGCACGCTGTTCCTCGACCCGGCGTGGCGCAAAGAGGGCAACGGCTATCTGCTCTCCAAATCGCGCTTTATGTTTATGGCCGCCTTCCGCGATCGCTTTAACGAAAAAGTGGTCGCGGAGATGCGCGGCGTGATCGACGACACCGGCTACTCGCCGTTCTGGGAGAGCCTGGGCGAGCGCTTCTTCTCGATGGAGTTCAGCCGGGCGGACTATCTCTGCGGCACCGGCCAGAAAGCCTTTATCGCCGAACTGATGCCGAAGCATCCTATCTATACCCATTTCCTCAGCCCGGAAGCGCAGGCGGTGATTGGCGAAGTCCATCCGCAGACCGCGCCTGCCCGCGCGGTGCTGGAGAAAGAGGGGTTCCGCTACCGGAACTATGTCGACATCTTTGACGGCGGCCCAACGCTTGAGTGCGATATCGACCGCGTGCGCGCGATCCGCAAGAGCCGTCTGGTTGAGGTCTCTGAAGGTCAGCCCGCGCCGGGTGACTGGCCCGCCTGTCTGGTGTCGAATGAAAATTACGCCAACTTCCGCGCCATGCTGGTGCGTACCAACCCGAAATGTGAACGTCTGGTGCTGACGGCTGCAGAACTGGATGCCCTGAAATGTAACGCCGGCGATACGGTTCGCCTGGTGCGTCTCTGCCCTGAGGAGAAAACAGCATGACATTATGGATTAACGGTGACTGGGTCACGGGCGAAGGCGAAGAGCGCGTAAAGACCAATCCGGTTGGAAAAGAGGTGCTCTGGAAGGGGCATGACGCCAGCGCCGCGCAGGTAGAACAAGCCTGCCAGGCCGCGCGCCGCGCCTTTCCGGCGTGGGCAAAACAGCCTTTCGCCGTGCGCCAGGAAATTGTTGAAAAGTTTGCCGGGCTGCTGGAGGCAAACAAGGCCGAACTGACGCGCATCATCGCGTCTGAAACCAGTAAACCTCGCTGGGAAGCGACAACCGAAGTGACGGCGATGATCAACAAAATCGCCATTTCGGTGAAGGCGTACCACACCCGCACCGGCGAACAGCACACCGACATGCCGGATGGCGCGGCCACGCTGCGTCACCGTCCGCACGGCGTGCTGGCAGTGTTTGGCCCGTATAACTTCCCGGGACACCTGCCGAATGGCCATATTGTGCCTGCACTGCTGGCGGGCAATACCGTTATCTTCAAACCGAGCGAGCTCACGCCATTCACCGGCGAGGCGGTGGTCAAACTCTGGGAACAGGCCGGCCTGCCGCCGGGCGTGCTGAACCTGGTTCAGGGCGGGCGGGAAACCGGTCAGGCGCTGAGCGCGCTGAGCGATATCGACGGTCTGCTGTTTACCGGCAGCGCCGGTACGGGCTATCAGCTGCACCGCCAGCTGGCAGGGCAGCCGGAGAAAATCCTGGCGCTGGAGATGGGCGGCAACAACCCGCTGATTGTGGAAGATCCTGATGATATCGACGCTGCGGTGCACCTGACGATTCAGTCTGCCTTTATTACCGCCGGACAGCGCTGTACCTGCTCCCGCCGCCTGCTGGTTAAGCGGGGCGCACAGGGGGATGCCTTCCTGAAGCGTCTGGTTGAAGTGAGCGCGCGTCTGGTGCCTGCCGCGTGGGATGCCGACCCGCAGCCGTTTATCGGCGGGCTGATTTCCGAACAGGCCGCGCTGAACGTGCTTAAGGCCTGGCACGACCACGTCGCGCGCGGCGCGAAAACCCTGCTGGAGCCGAAGCAGGTTCAGCCGGGTAGCTCGCTGCTGACGCCGGGCATTGTAGAGATGAGCGGCGCAAGCAACGTGCCGGATGAAGAGGTCTTTGGCCCGCTGCTGTGCGTCTGGCGTTACGACGATTTCGATGCGGCCATTGCGATGGCGAACAACACCCGCTACGGCCTGTCGAGCGGGCTGATTTCGCCGCATCGGGAGAAGTTTGAACAACTGCTGCTGGAAGCGCGCGCCGGGATTGTGAACTGGAATAAACCGCTTACCGGGGCCGCGAGCACCGCGCCGTTCGGTGGTGTAGGCGCGTCGGGCAACCATCGCGCCAGCGCGTGGTATGCCGCCGATTACTGCGCGTGGCCGATGGCGAGCCTGGAAACCCCGGCGCTGAGGCTGCCGGAGACGCTTAATCCGGGGCTGGATTTTACCGGAGGGGATCGTCATGAAAGCGCGTGAGGTTAACTTTGACGGGCTGGTGGGGCTGACGCACCACTATGCCGGTCTCTCTTTTGGTAATGAAGCCTCGACGAAGCACCGTTTTCAGGTCTCCAACCCGAAGCTGGCGGCGAAGCAGGGGCTGCTGAAGATGAAGGCGCTGGCGGATGCCGGTTTCCCGCAGGCGGTGATCCCGCCGCAGGAACGCCCGAACGTGGCTGTCCTTCGTCAGCTCGGCTTTAGCGGTACCGATGAGCAGGTCGTCGAAAAAGCGGGTACGCAGACGCCGCACCTGCTCTCCGCGGCAAGCTCCGCCTCCTCTATGTGGGTGGCAAACGCCGCGACCGTCGCGCCGTCAGCCGACACGCTGGATGGCAAAGTTCATCTGGCGGTGGCGAACCTGAACAATAAATTCCACCGCGCCACAGAAGCGGAAACCACCGAGCGCGTGCTGCGCGCCATTTTCAACCATGACGCCCATTTTGAGGTGCATCAGGCTCTGCCGCAGGTGGCGATGTTTGGCGACGAAGGCGCGGCCAACCATAACCGCCTGGGAGGCGACTATGGCGACCCGGGCCTGCAGCTGTTTATCTACGGGCGAGAAGAGGGGGGCCACGCCGCGCCAACCCGTTATCCTGCTCGTCAGACGCTGGCGGCCAGCCAGGCGGTTGCTCGCCTGAACCAGGTCAATCCTTCCCAGGTGGTTTTTGCCCAGCAAAACCCGCACGTGATTGACCAGGGCGTGTTCCATAACGACGTGATTGCCGTTTCTAACCGCCAGGTGCTGTTCTGCCACGACCAGGCGTTTGCCCATCAGGAGAAGCTGCTCGCCACGCTGCATGAGCGCGTGCGCGGCTTCACGCCAATCCAGGTGCCAACGGAGGCGGTGAGCGTGCAGGACGCGGTAGAAACCTATCTGTTCAACAGCCAGCTGCTGAGCCGTGACGATGGCAGCATGATGCTGGTCCTGCCGCAGGAATCACGGGATCACAAAGGCGTGTGGCGCTACCTGACGGAGCTGGTGAAGGCCGATAACCCGATTGACGAACTGCGCGTGTTTGACCTGCGCGAAAGCATGGCCAACGGCGGCGGGCCAGCCTGTTTACGTCTGCGCGTGGTCTTGACTCAGGACGAAATGCAGGCGGTGAACCCCGCGGTCATGATGAACGATACGCTCTTTACGCGGCTGAATGACTGGGTCGATCGCTACTATCGCGATCGTCTGACGCAGGCGGATCTGGTTGACCCGCAGCTTCTGCGTGAAGGACGCGAGGCGCTGGACGCGTTATCGACAATCCTGCAGCTGGGATCGGTTTACCCGTTCCAGCGCTAAAGGAGTGGATATGGAAAATTTACTGGCGCTGACCCTGGCCGATGAGACGCCGGAACAGAAAGAGGGGGACGGCCCCTCATTTCGCTGGCGGTGGCTGGGGCGCGGGGTGCTTGAGCTGACGCCGACCGTAAAAAGCGATCTCTCGCTGCTGCTTTCAACGGGTATCCACGGGAATGAAACCGCGCCCGTTGAGATTGTTGATCTGCTGCTGCGTGCGCTGTATCGCAATGAGATCGAACTAAAGTGCCGCGTGCTGGTGGTGCTCGGCAATCCCCCTGCGCTGGCGCAAAACAAACGGTATCTGGTGAGCGACATTAACCGCATGTTCGGCGGCCGCTGGTCGCAGTTTCCGCAGAGCGATGAAACGGCGCGGGCAGAGTGGCTGGAGAACGTCGTGACCGCGTTTTTTGCCGCCGCGGGGCCGGCGCGCTGGCATCTGGATCTGCACACGGCAATCCGCGCGTCTTACCACGTACGCTTCGGCGTTCTGCCGCAGCGCAGTCAGCCGTGGGATGAAGCGTTCCTGAGCTGGCTAGGTGACGCCGGGCTGGAGGCGCTGGTATTTCATCAGTCGCCGGGCGGAACCTTTACCCATTTCACCTGTGAACGTTTCGCTGCGCTGGCCTGCACGCTGGAGCTGGGAAAAGCGCTACCGTTCGGCCAGAACGATCTGACCCGCTTTGCGCCTACGCATCTCGCCCTTCGGGCGCTGCTGGGAGGAACGGCTCCCGAGCACGCGCATGAGCCCGTTGAGCGGTATCGGGTCGTACAGCAGATCACGCGCCGCAGCGATGCTTTCCAGCTCCACATGGCCGCGCACACCCTGAACTTCACCCCGTTCCGCAAAGGGGCGCTGCTGGCAGAGGATGGCGAGGAACGTTACGAGGTGCAGAACACCACCGAGTATGTCTTGTTCCCTAACCCCACCGTCGCGTTTGGCCTGCGGGCCGGGCTGATGCTGGAAAAAATATCCTGAACCTCTCCCCTCTCATCATCCGGGAGGGGGGGTAAAAAACTTTTCTTAACGATTAAAGCGCTTGCGCTTATTTTGCAGAATATTCCTGGTGAATTGCTTTATTATTGATCTGCACTTCGCTATACTTTTGCTAAATCTCTTTAAAATCATCGAATTGAATATTTTTTGTTGCAACTCTCCACGCTTTATCCTTATTTCCTCCACATTTGGCGAAAATTTGTTTTTTACACTTTCATTGTTTTACCGTTGCTCTGACTAATTGACGATAAACCCCGTAAAGTTAATCTCGTCAACACGGCATAGCGCCGAAGAATAACTGAAAGAAAGGAAATAAATTATGCGTAAGTTTACTGCACTGTTTGTTGCTTCTACCCTGGCTCTGGGCGCTACCAGCATGGCGTTCGCCGCAGATACTGCGACCACTACGACTGCCGCGCCTGCTGAAGGCAAAATGATGATGCATCATAAAGGTCCGGGTATGCACAACGAGATGATGATGTTTAAGGATCTCAACCTGACGGATGCGCAGAAGCAGCAGATCCGCGACATCAGAAAAGGTGAACGCGACCAGATGAAACGTCCTCCGCTTGAAGAGCGCCGTGCGATGCATGACATCATCGCCAGCGACAGCTTCGATAAGGCGAAAGCCGAAGCGCAGATCGACAAAATGGCCGAGCAGCACAAAGCCCGCATGCTGGCTCACATGGAAACCCAGAACAAGATCTACAACATTCTGACCCCGGAACAGAAAAAACAATTTAATGCGAATTTTGAGAAGCGTCTGACAGAACGTCCGGCGATGGAAGGTAAAATGCCAGCACCAACCGAATAATCGGTTCACACTCTTAAGACCGCCGGGATCCTGTCCACAAAAGCGCAACCGCTGTGGACAGGACCGGCGGTTTTTCTTTCCTGCCCTCTTGCCTGCCGCCGCCAGCGCGGTATCCTCCTGTAGTCGCTTCAGAGAATGTTTGCAGAGTCATGGCGTTAGAATTTTTATTAACGTTCCGCTAAGGCCTGCCCGCTCTGCTGCCGATACTGTTTCTGTGAATACCCAACGATAACAAACAAGACAGCAACGATAGCGATATCCTTGCCCTGGCACCGGTTGTGCCATTCAGGAGTGGTGATGGAGTTCTTTGATATCCGTAAGATGCCGGTCAGCCTCTGGCGCAATGGTGCTGGCGAAACGCGTGAGATTTGCTGCTTCCCTCCCGCGACGCGCGATTTTCAGTGGCGCGCCAGTATCGCGACGATTGCCAGCAACGGCGAATTCTCCTCGTTTCCCGGTGTTGACCGGGTGATTACCTTGCTGGAAGGGGGAGAGGTGACGCTGGACGCGGGTCAGGCGTTCTCCCATACCCTCAAGCATCATCAGCCCTACAGTTTTGCCGGCGATTTGCCGGTGAAAGCGCTGCTTTCAGATGGGCGGATGGCGATGGACTTTAATATCATGACCCGGCGCGACTGCTGCCGGGCGAAGGTGCGCGTTGCTGACCGAACCTTTACCACCTTTGGCTCACGCGGGGGCGTGGTGTTCGTGCTAAGCGGGGCGTGGCAGCTGGGCGATAAATTGCTGACGGCCGATCAGGGTGCCAGCTGGGAGGAGGGTACCCATACGCTGCGTCTGCTGGAGGCTCAGGGTACCTTATTGTTCAGCGAAATCACGTGGCTGCCGGGTCATTGAGCACAATGATCTCAAACTTTCCTGCCAGGACCGGTTTACAGAGAATTTTGTAGCCATCGTGGTCAAATCCGGCGGGCGTGCGCAGCAGGGTTGCCGCGTCGTTGAGGTCGTCGACAGCGCCCAGCCAGAGCCAGTTATTGACGATGTGATACTGGGTCATGGCCTCGCCCACTTCTTTTAGCGCAACGGCGCTCTCCCAGGGCCAGCAGTTTACGCTGATGGCCGCCAGACCGGTGAGAAGCCGGGCGTGATGCGCCTCAACGCTCTCTTTCCCGCAGCAGGCACCGGCGCAGCGCTTCAGCGCGGATCGAAAACAGGCGCGTCCGCGGGTAGTTGCCTCCAGACCTAAAAGGCTGTAGCAAAGCTGTAAATCGTCCGCCAGCGTCTGCAGCGCCTGGAGCGCGGCGCGTTTATTGGCGAACAGCCCATAGAGATTCGGGGCATGAGAAAAATCGACGTCGCGCGCGTAGACGACCTGCGGCTTGGCATCGTTTATCTGCAGCGAGCAGAGCTGACGGTTGCGGCGCAGGCGCTTATTGAACAGCGGCTGTTGTTCTTTTATCAACCGCGCCTCCAGCAGCAGCGCGCCCATTTCTCCCGCCGTCTGGAACCAGGTAATGCGTCGCGACTGGCGCAGCATGGCGGCCTCGTCCGGCGTACGCAGATGGGATAACACCCGGCTGCGAATGTTAACGCTCTTGCCGATATAGAGCGGCATGGTGTCGCTTTCACCGTGAAAGATGTACACGCCCGGCTGTTTAGGCAGCGCCTCAAGCCAGGGGCGAAGGTGTTCGGGATATTCGTAGATAGCCGCCGCTTCAAATTCAAGACGCGGGGCGGATTGACGCCTGCTCACATACTGCTCCATATACTGTTCAGGTATACAGTGTAGCAGGAGTGTGGTGGTTAAAAAAGAGCCGGGTGGCGGCTACGCCTTACCCGGCCAGGACGTGCGGCCTGATGCCCTCACCCCAACCCTCTCCCACGGGAGAGGGCGCAAACATTAAAAGCGGTAACCTGGTTACCGCTTTGCTTTATTTTTTCCAGAAGTCGTCAAACACCGTAATTGGCGTATGGCGCTTATGCTCGGTTTTCAGATACCAGCCTTCGATGATTTTCGCGGTACCTTCATCCAGCTTTTTGCCTTCCAGATAATCATCAATGTTGTCATAGGTGACGCCAAGGGCCGCTTCATCCGGCAGGGAAGGGCGATCGTCTTCAAGGTCCGCTGTCGGCGCTTTCTTATACAGATGCTCAGGACAGCCCAGCGCGGCCAACAGCTGCTTACCCTGACGCTTGTTAAGACGGAAGATAGGGTTAATGTCGGTGCCGCCGTCGCCGTATTTGGTGAAGAAACCGGTGATCGCTTCTGCCGCGTGGTCGGTGCCGACGACAACGCCTTTGGTCATCCCGGCGATGCTGTACTGCGCTTTCATGCGCTCGCGGGCTTTCTCGTTGCCGCGAACAAAATCGCTCAGCTCAATGCCCGCTTCGCGAAGCGCCTGCTCGCTTGCCAGCACCGAGCCCTTAATATTCACGGTCAGCACGCGGTCAGGCTGAATGAAGGCAATGGCATCCTGGCAATCCTGCTCGTCCGCCTGTACGCCATAAGGAAGACGCACCGCGATAAACTGCAGTTTCTCATCGCCCGTCTCTTCGCGAAGCTCTGAAATCGCCATCTGGCAGAGTTTACCGGTCAGGGTAGAGTCCTGGCCGCCGCTGATGCCCAGCACCATGGATTTCAGGAACGCGTTCTTTTTTAAGTACGATTTTAAAAAATCCACGCTGCGGCGGATCTCTTCATGTGCATCTACCGTAGGCTTCGCGCCCAGTGCCTGAATAATCTCTTGTTGCAGAGCCATCACGCCCTCCATATGCAGTACATAAACAGAATGTGTTAGCTGTTAAAACTAACCCTTTGGGCGAGAAACGACAAGGATCACAGTTTCGAGTGCGCTAATTTGCGCCGATTTAGCAGGTTATCGTTGTTTTATTAGAATTTTCCGAAATTCGTCTGGCGTAATCCACAAAGTTGAACAATAGTACTTTTTATCCCATGCTTAGATAACACGCTGATAAACAAGAGGACGGAATATGAACAAGAACGTAGCAGGAATTCTTAGCGCAGCGGCGGTACTGACTATGCTGGCAGGGTGTACGGCTTACGATCGCACCAAGGATCAGTTTACGCAGCCCGTAGTAAAAGACGTTAAAAAAGGCATGACTCGTTCGCAGGTAGCTGCGATTGCCGGTAAACCTTCTTCTGAAGTGACCATGATTCATGCGAAAGGGACCTGCCAGACCTATATCCTGGGTCAACGTGATGGTAAGGCAGAAACCTACTTCGTCGCCCTGGATGATACCGGTCATGTGATCAACTCCGGCTATCAGACCTGTGCTGAATACGACACCGATCCGCAGGCACCTAAGGCGCAGTAACCCTGCTTGCCTGAGGATGTTAACAAACCGGCCCATGGGCCGGTTTTTTTATGCATCAGAAAATCTTATTTCTTTGCGCGAATTATTTGCCCGAAATGTGAAGGGAGTCAACAAGCCAGGTCAATGAGAGACAATTTGAGTCTATCCAGAATTATCCCCTGTCTGTACCATTGCGTATACTCACTCCAACGATAAACAACAGTACGCAAGCTACCTGTCTGCCGGGACAGCGAGTCGAGTGATAACGCGATGGCAGGTAGTTATATAAGAGGGAAATCACGATGGAAAAGAAACATATCTACCTGTTCTGCTCAGCGGGCATGTCAACGTCGCTTCTGGTGTCAAAGATGCGTGCGCAGGCTGAAAAGTATGAAGTCCCTGTGGTGATTGAAGCGTTTCCAGAGACGCTGGCGGGCGAAAAAGGCCAGACAGCCGATGTTGTTTTACTGGGGCCGCAAATTGCCTATATGTTGCCCGAAATTCAACGACTGTTACCCAATAAACCGGTCGAAGTGATCGATTCGGGGCTTTACGGCAAAATTGATGGTTTAGGTGTTCTTAAAGCTGCTGTGGCAGCCATTAAAAAAGCTGCTAATTAATTTTTATTTTCCCGTCAAAGAGTTATTTCACACACAATACGCCGTAACATGCGTTACGGCATTTAAGGGTATTTTCCTATGAGTAAAGTCATCGCTTCACTTGAAAAGGTACTCCTTCCTTTTGCTGTTAAAATAGGAAAGCAGCCTCACGTTAATGCCATCAAAAACGGCTTTATTAAATTAATGCCGTTAACGCTGGCTGGGGCCATGTTCGTTTTAATTAACAACGTTTTTCTGAGCTTTGGTGAAGGTTCCTTCTTTTATTCATTAGGAATTCGGTTAGACGCATCCACTATTGAAACCCTTAATGGTTTTAAAGCCATTGGCGGCAACGTCTATAACGGTACGTTAGGGATTATGTCGCTGATGGCGCCTTTCTTTATTGGGATGGCACTGGCAGAAGAGCGTAAAGTGGATCCGCTGGCTGCCGGGTTATTATCCGTCGCCGCCTTTATGACCGTAACGCCTTACAGCGTGGGTGAAGCCTACGCCGTTGGCGCCAACTGGCTGGGCGGGGCCAACATCATCTCCGGTATTGTTATCGGCCTGGTGGTGGCAGAAATGTTCACCTTTATTATCCGTCGCAACTGGGTTATCCGCCTGCCGGATAGCGTACCGGCTTCCGTTTCTCGTTCATTTTCCGCGTTGATTCCAGGCTTCATTATTCTCTCCATCATGGGGATTATCGCCTGGGCGCTCTCCCACTGGGGCACTAACTTCCACCAGATCATCATGGACTCTATCTCTACGCCGCTGGCGTCGATGGGTGGCGTGGTCGGTTGGGCGTATGTGATTTTCACTTCTCTGCTGTGGTTCTTTGGCGTGCATGGTTCACTGGCACTGGCCGCGCTGGACAGCGGGATTATGACCCCCTGGGCACTGGAAAACGTTGCGCTTTACCAGCAGTACGGCTCCGTTGACGCGGCGCTGGCAGCGGGTAAAACCTTCCATGTGTGGGCGAAGCCGATGCTTGACTCCTATATCTTCCTGGGCGGTACCGGGGCGACCTTGGGTCTGATCATCGCGGTCTTTATTGTCTCTCGTCGTGCTGACTACCGTCAGGTCGCGAAGCTGGCGCTGCCATCAGGCATTTTCCAGATTAACGAACCGATTCTGTTCGGTCTGCCAATCATCATGAACCCGGTAATGTTCATTCCGTTCATCCTGATTCAGCCGCTGCTGGCCGCGATCACCCTGACGGCGTATTACATGGGCATCATTCCACCGGTCACCAACATTGCACCGTGGACCATGCCGGCGGGTCTGGGCGCCTTCTTCAACACCAACGGCAGCGTCGCAGCCTTCCTGCTGGCGATATTCAACCTCGGGATTGCCACCCTGCTGTACATGCCGTTCGTGGCGATTGCCAACAAAGCCGCCACCATTATTGATGAAGAAGAGAGCGAAGAGGATATTGCCCTCTCACTGAAATTCTAAGATTGACCGGCGCGGGGAAGCCCGCGCCAGCCACAAGGAGCTTAAACATGTTAGATTTGGATAGTATTGTCGCAGACGAAGCCGTCGAGAACGATCTCGAAGAAGTGGTGATGGGGCTTATCATCAACTCCGGACAGGCCCGCAGCCTGGCCTATGCCGCACTGAAGCAGGCCAAGCAGGGAGATTTCGCCGCGGCGAAAACCATGATGGACCAGTCCCGCACGGCGCTGAACGAAGCGCACCTGGTGCAGACAAAGCTGATTGAAGGCGATCAGGGCGAAGGGAAGATGAAGGTCAGCCTGGTGCTGGTCCACGCGCAGGATCACCTGATGACCTCGATGCTGGCGCGTGAGCTGGTGGCGGAGCTCATCGAGCTTCACGAGAAAATGCACTGAGTCGGATTTCGCAGCAGGAGGTCAGCACGATGGAAATTAAAACCGCACTTGAACAGCAGCTGTTTAATGGCAAAAATTTTCACGTGGTTATCTACAACAAGACGGAGAGCGCCAGCGGTCTGCACCAGCATGACTACTACGAGTTCACGATTGTTCTGACCGGCCGCTACTACCAGGAGATCAACGGTAAGCGCGTCCTGCTTGAGCGAGGGGATTTTGTCTTCCTGCCGATGGGGTCTTATCACCAGAGCTTTTACGAATTTGGTGCCACCCGTATTCTGAATGTGGGCGTCAGCAGACGCTTCTTTGAGAAGCACTATCTGCCGCTGGTGCCGTTCTGCTTTGTGGCCTCCCAGGTCTATCGGGTCAAAAACGAGTTTATGACCTGGATTGAAACGGTTATCGCCTCGCTTAACTTCCGCGACAATGAATTTGATGAGTTTATTGAAACGGTGACCTTCTACGTGATGAACCGGCTGCGCCATCATCGTGAAGAGCAGCAGGTGACGGATGATATTCCACAGTGGCTGCGCAGCACCGTTGAGCTGATGCATGATAAAGGCCAGTTCAGCGAAAATGCGCTGGAAAATATGGTGTCACTGTCGGGGAAATCCCAGGAATATCTGACCCGCGCGACGCAGCGCTATTATCGTAAAACACCCGTGCAAATTATTAATGAAATCCGCATTAATTTTGCAAAGAAACAGCTGGAAATTACCAACTACTCTGTCACCGATATTGCTTACGAGTCAGGATACAGTAGTCCAAGCCTGTTTATTAAGACCTTTAAAAAATTGACTTCATTCACACCGAACAGTTACCGGAAGAATTTAACGGTAATTAATTAACTTTCGGCGGATTACCCGCCACAAATATTGCTTTAATGGCTTGCCCAAATAGCGGGAAGAGTACGCTATACCTTGCAGGCGATTAACCTGATACGCTAAGGGAGATATTATGCAGAAGAAATTAAAAGTCGTAACCATTGGTGGCGGCAGCAGCTATACCCCGGAATTACTTGAAGGTTTTCTGAAACGTTATCATGAATTACCGGTCAGCGAATTATGGCTGGTTGACGTTGAGGAAGGTCAGGAAAAGCTGAATATTATTTTCGACCTGTGCCAGCGCATGGTGGAGAAAGCGGGCGTGCCTCTGACCGTGCATAAAACCCTCGATCGCCGTCTGGCGCTGAAAGATGCGGATTTCGTCACCACCCAGCTGCGCGTGGGCCAGCTGAAGGCGCGCGAGCTGGACGAACGTATCCCGCTGAGCCACGGCTATCTCGGGCAGGAGACCAACGGCGCGGGCGGTCTGTTCAAAGGCCTGCGTACCATCCCGGTCATTTTCGACATCGTCAAAGACGTGGAGGAGATCTGCCCGAACGCGTGGGTGATTAACTTCACCAACCCGGCCGGGATGGTGACCGAGGCGGTCTATCGTCATACCGGTTTCAAACGCTTTATCGGCGTCTGTAACATTCCGATCGGCATGAAGATGTTCATCCGCGACGTGCTGGCGCTGACCGACAGCGACGATCTCTCCATCGACCTGTTCGGCCTGAACCACATGGTATTCATTAAAGACGTGATCGTGAACGGTAAATCACGGTTTGCCGAACTGCTCGACGGCGTGGCTTCCGGTCGCCTGACGGCGGCATCGGTGAAAAACATCTTTGACCTGCCGTTCAGCGAAGGGTTGATCCGCTCGCTGAACCTGCTGCCGTGCTCGTACCTGCTTTACTACTTCAAGCAGAAAGAGATGCTGGCCATCGAAATGGGAGAGTACTATAAGGGCGGCGCGCGCGCGCAGATCGTTCAGAAAGTCGAGAAGCAGCTGTTCGATTTGTATAAAGATCCGAACCTGAACGTCAAACCGAAAGAGCTGGAGCAGCGCGGCGGGGCCTACTACTCCGATGCGGCGTGCGAGGTGATTAACGCCATCTACAACGACAAGCAGGCGGAGCACTATGTCAATGTGCCGCACCACGGCCATATCGACAATATCCCGGCGGACTGGGCGGTTGAGATGACCTGCATCCTGGGACGCGATGGCGCTAAACCGCATCCACGCATCACCCACTTCGATGATAAGGTCATGGGCCTGATCCACACCATCAAAGGCTTTGAAGTGGCGGCAAGCAACGCGGCGCTGAGCGGCGAGCTCAATGACGTGCTGCTGGCACTGAACCTCAGCCCGCTGGTACATTCCGACCGCGATGCGGAGCAGCTGGCCGGCGAGATGATCCTGGCGCATGAAAAATGGTTGCCGAACTTTGCCGCCACTATCGAGAAGCTGAAGTTCAAACACCACTGAGAGGACGCACAATGGAAAACCTGCTGATCGTTAATGCTGATGATTTTGGCCTCTCGAAAGGTCAGAACTACGGCATTATTGAAGCCTGTCGCCGGGGTGTTGTGACCTCGACCACGGCACTGGTGAATGGTGAGGCGGTTGAACACGCGGCGCAGCTGAGCCGCGAGGTGCCGGAGCTGGGCGTCGGCATGCATTTTGTGCTGACGCTCGGGATGCCGCTTTCGCCAATGCCGGGCCTGACGCGCGACGGCCAGCTGGGCAAATGGATTTGGGAACAGGCGGAGCAGGGCGCTCTGCCGCTCGAAGAGATTGCCGGCGAGCTGGAGCGTCAGTTCAACCGCTTTATTGACGCGTTTGGTAAGGCGCCGACGCACATCGACAGCCATCACCACGTGCATATGATCCCGGCGATTTTCCCGATTGTCGCGGAGTTTGCGCAGCGTAAAGGCGTGGCGATGCGCGTGGACAGGGAGGCGCACGGCGTGCCCGACTGCGCCGTGACCACCAC
This sequence comes from Enterobacter sp. 01-M-02-SI-ECC, assembly GCF_047530595.1. NCBI lineage: Bacteria > Pseudomonadati > Pseudomonadota > Gammaproteobacteria > Enterobacterales > Enterobacteriaceae > Enterobacter > Enterobacter sp. 01-M-02-SI-ECC. The sequence goes on from NZ_JBLKCZ010000001.1 coordinate 520,494, forward strand.
TGAGGGGTTCAGCAGCGCATTTTACGGCGACGAGATCGGCGAAGCGCTGTTCCTGAAGGTGCTGGATGATTCCGCCGCGCGGGGGGAGCGATCGCTGGAGGTCATGGCGCATCCTGCTTTTGTCGATAACACCGTACGTAAGAGCGCCTACTGCTGGCCGCGCCTGGCGGAGCTGGACGTGCTGACGTCGGCGTCGCTGAAGTATGCTATTGCCGAGCGTGGGTATCGGTTGGGGACGTTCGGGGATCTTTAAGACAAAGCCCGGTGGCGAGGTAAAAGCAAAACGGTAACCAGGGTTACCGTTTTTATTGTTTTCTCCCTCTCCCGTGGGAGAGGGGCGGAGTGAGGGCATCAGGCCGCACGACCGGGAATGATTTTTACGCTGGAATCTGATCGATCTTACTGCTGCGCGACCAGACGCGGTGCGCGGCGAGCAAATCAAACAGCTTCGTCATAAAGGCATCGTCAACGTTGTCTCCCTCGACAATGCCGTCCTCACCCTGATCGGCCACCTTCAGCTGCGCCTTAAACCGTCGCGCGTCGCCGGACAGCGCGATCGGTTTCAGGTGCTTATAGGCTTCGAGCAGATAATACACCGCGTCACCGTTGGTCAGCAGGCTGTCAATATCCCCGCCCGGCACAATCACCGCATCAACGGTCAGCGATGGCGCCCCGGCAAAGGTTGCCGCCACCGGCAGCACGGAGCCGTCATCGGCGGTCACTTCCCCCATGCGGGAATAAAGCAGTTTCGCATGCACGCCCTGGGTCTTCAGCGCCTGCATAATCCCCAGCACGTCGCTGGCGCGGGTTTTGTCGTTCAGCAGGATGGCGACCACGCGGCCTTTAATTGACCCACCCGGCACGGCATACAGGCTCAGCGACGGATCTTTCTTCACGCCGTTAACCTCTTTCGGCGGGGCAATGTTGCGCTGCTCATCGGTCAGCGTAATGCCCAGGTTATCCGCAACGCTCTGGGCGAGCTGAATATCAATGCGCGCCAGCTGATCGACCACACGCTCGCGGATGTAGGTACGCACCACTTTGCTCAGCTCAAAGCTGAAGCCGCCGATGATGTGCTGCTGCTCAATCGGCGTCTGGCTGTTCCAGAACAGGCGAGGGTGGGCGTAATACTCGCCGAACGACGGGCTGCGCTCGCGGATTTTATTGCCGTCGATACGCTCCTGATACGATTCGAATCCACCGCGTTTCGGCCCCGGCGGCGTTTCGCGCGGCCAGTTATCGTTGATAGAGTTCGGCTCATAGTTCGCCGGGTTGGTATCAATATCCTGACGGTGCATCCCGTCGCGCTGGAAGTTGTGGTACGGGCAGGTTGGGCGGTTAATCGGGATTTCGTGGAAGTTCGGCCCGCCAAGACGGCTGATCTGCGTATCGGTGTACGAGAACAACCGTCCCTGCAGGAGCGGATCGTTGGTGAAGTCCAGCCCCGGCACGATATGCCCGGGGTGGAATGCGGCCTGCTCGTTTTCGGCGAAGAAGTTATCCGGGTTGCGGTTGAGCACCATTTTGCCCACCAGCTGTACCGGCACCAGCTCTTCCGGAATCAGCTTCGTCGGGTCAAGCAGGTCGAAATCGAACTTAAATTCGTCCTCTTCCGGTATGAGCTGCAGGCCCAGTTCGTATTCCGGGAAATCGCCCGCTTCAATGGACTCCCACAGCTCGCGGCGATGGAAGTCCGGGTCGCGCCCGGTCAGCTTCTGCGCCTCGTCCCACACCAGCGAGGCTTTGCCCGCCACCGGCTTCCAGTGGAAGCGCACAAACGTGGCTTTGCCCTCGGCATTGATCAGACGGAAGGTATGGATACCAAACCCTTCCATCGTGCGATAGCTGCGCGGAATGCCGCGGTCTGACATCGCCCACATCACGTTGTGTAAGGTTTCAGGCTGCAGTGAGACGTAGTCCCAGAAGGTGTCGTGCGCACTTTGTCCCTGCGGTATGGCCCAGTGGGGCTCCGGTTTTACCGCATGGACAAAGTCAGGAAATTTATGCGCGTCCTGAATGAAGAACACCGGGGTGTTATTGCCCACCAGATCGAAAATACCCTCTTCGGTATAAAACTTGGTGGCAAAGCCGCGGATATCCCGAACCGTATCTGCCGAACCGGCGCCGCCCTGCACGGTGGAGAAGCGCACAAACACCGGGGTGATTTTATCCGGGTCAGAGAGGAAATCCGCTTTGGTGATGTCTTTCAGACTCTTGTAGGGCTGGAAGTAGCCGTGCGCTGCCGAGCCGCGCGCGTGGACAATGCGTTCCGGTATCCGCTCGTGGTCAAAATGGGTGATTTTTTCCCGCATGATAAAGTCTTCCAGCAGGGTTGGCCCGCGCGCGCCTGCGCGAAGAGAGTTCTGATCGTCAGCAATCCGCACGCCCTGATTGGTGGTGAGCGCAAAGCCTTCGCCGCCTTTGCGGTGCGGCTCAAGCGATTTCAGCTTCTCGTTTCCCGTGTCCGGCGATTTCATGCTTCCCGGTGCGGAGGGGCCAGGGGAGGGGCGATGAGAGCCGTCAGCAGGGGCGAGAGAGTCCATACCCGGTTGAGATTCTTCAGTGCCATGAATCGGTGATTGATGTGTTTTATCTTTGTTCGACATTGCACGCTTCTCCTTTATCCATTGCTAAAAACCCTATTAAGGATAGAACAATGTCGCGAGATGGCTCGTGAACTAAGAGTTTTCACATGCCGCCATTGACGAAAGGAGCCTTCAGGCCCACTTGGGGCGCGACGGAAGGCAGCAGGATCGGCTATCATAGAATTTTCCTGCTTCAAGAATTTGCTTTAGTGAACCAGCCGCTTATGAAACCTCTTCGTCAACAAAACCGCCAGGTTATTAGCTATGTGCCCCGCGTTGAGCCCGCGCCGCCAGACCACGCCCTGAAAGTGGAGGGTTTTCGCGATGTCTGGCAGCTTCGGGGGAAATACGTGGCCTTCGTGCTGATCGGCGAACATTTCCGCCGCTCGCCCACGTTTACGGTGCCGGAGTCAGCGCAGCGGTGGGCGATGCAGATCCGCCAGGATGAAGAGGTCGAAGAATAACAGCCATAAAAAAACCGCCATCAGGCGGTTTTTTTATTTCTACCGAGATTAACGATGCGCCAGCTCGGCGTCGTCTTCACTTTCCAGAATCGCTTTGTCGGTCTGCTTCAGCCACTGGCTGGTCAGCGTACCGGCGGTCATGGAGCCGCTTACGTTCAGCGCGGTACGGCCCATGTCGATCAGCGGCTCAACGGAGATCAGCAGCGCGACCAGCGTCACGGGCAGACCCAGCGCGGGCAGCACAATCAGCGCGGCGAAGGTTGCGCCACCGCCAACGCCCGCAACGCCTGCGGAGCTTACGGTAACAATCCCGACCAGCGTGGCGATCCAGACCGGATCCAGCGGGTTAATCCCAACGGTAGGGGCAACCATAACCGCCAGCATCGCCGGGTACAGACCCGCACAGCCGTTCTGACCAATGGTGGCACCAAAGGAGGCAGAGAAGCTGGCGATGGATTCAGGCACGCCCAGACGACGGGTTTGCGCTTCAACGTTCAGCGGAATAGACGCGGCGCTGGAACGGCTGGTGAAGGCAAAGGTCAGCACCGGCCAGACTTTACGGAAGTATTTCAGCGGGCTGACGCCGTTTACGCCCAGCAGGATGCCGTGCACCACGAACATAATGCCCAGGCCCAGATAAGAGGCGACAACGAAGCTGCCCAGCTTGATGATGTCCTGCAGGTTAGAGCCGGCAACCACTTTGGTCATCAGCGCCAGCACGCCGTAAGGCGTCAGCTGCATAACCAGACGCACCAGCTTCATCACCCAGCTTTGCAGGGTGTCGATCGCGGTCAGCACGCGTTCGCCTTTAGGTGCGTCGTCTTTCAGCAGCTTCAGCGCCGCTACGCCCAGGAACGCGGCGAAAATAACCACGCTGATGATCGAGGTTGGGCTCGCACCGGTCAGGTCAGCAAACGGGTTCTTCGGAATGAAGGAGAGCACCATCTGCGGCACGGTCAGGTCAGCCACTTTACCAACGTAGTTGGTTTGAATCGCGGTAAGACGCGCCGTTTCAGCGGTACCCTGAACCAGGCCTTCTGCGGTCAGGCCAAACAGGTTGGTGACCAGCACACCCACCAGCGCGGCAATCAGCGTGGTGAACAGCAGCGTACCAATGGTCAGGAAGCTGATTTTTCCCAGCTGAGTCGCGTTATGCAGGCGAGCAACGGCGCTCAGAATAGAGGCGAACACCAGCGGCATAACGATCATCTGCAGCAGCTGAACATAGCCGTTACCGACGATGTTGAACCACTGAATGGAATCTTTCAGAACTGGATTATCGGAGCCATAAATTGCCTGTAATGCCAGACCAAATACGACACCCATGGCCAGACCAACCAGCACTTTTTTCGCCAGGCTCCACTGTTTGTGGCGCGCCTGCGCAAGAAGCAATAGCAATACAACGAACACAACGACGTTCGCGATGAGTGGAAAATTCATCCCCGTTCTCCTGATTTATTATTGGGTCGGTTTTTACCGATCCTGTTGGCGGAAGGTTAGCAGAAGTGTGATGTAGCGCTTATATCCAAATGGAATGGGTTATGACAAATGAGATAATTTTGTCGGTTTACTGTTCAATCTGGTGATGAATAAAGCGATTGAACTGAAATTGCAGCGAATTAATCATCTGGGATGACCAGCGAACTGCACTGTTTTCGGGCAAGGTTTGCGGCATCCAGACGGCGTAAGCAAACAGCGCCATGCACAATACGCGCTCAAGCTGGTTGCCTTTCTGCGGTGCGAGGATCGGAAAACGGAAACGCCAGCGGCAGGGCCAAAGAAGCGGTACGCCCGCAGGCGTCAGCATATCGGCGAGAATATGGCTTAAATAGCCCAGCACCATGCCCTGGATGGCATCGGCGGGGACTATCCAGCTTTCGGGCACCTTCAAATAGAAAAGCGTCAGCAGGCCAAACACGGCCAGCAGGCTGTGCGTGAAACCCCGGTGGCCGAACGCGCGGGCGATGGGTTTCGATACCCACTTCAGGCGTTGTCCGAGGAAAGATTTGGGATGGTCAATGTCGGGCAGCAGGCAGGTCAATACGGCAGAAGGGACAATATGCCACCAGTCCCCCTGTGCCAGCACGGGGGTGAGTTCAGCGTTTTTGGCAAATACCGCGCACGCAATAGAAAAAAGCAGGTGGCCTTCCGCCGTCATGATAAAACCCACAAAACTGTCAATTCATACAGTATAGGGTTTTTATACAGTAGGCGGAAGAGGTGACGGTGTAACTGTTTGTCACAAACCAGAGAAGGGCGTTAACCGCCCTGCAGGTGATGCGCCCTGAGTTCTGCCAGTGAGTTAAGCTTCACGTCGGCAAGGGCAAACCGGGGGTCGTGACGGCCTTCTTCTGCGGGCACCACAATGGCGCGCATCCGTGCAGCCTTCGACGCCACCATACCGTTAACGGAATCTTCCAGCGCAACGCAGTTGAGGGGATCCAGGCCGAGCTTAGCGGCGCAGTCCAGATAGACCTGCGGGTGCGGCTTGCTGTAAGGCAATTTTTCAGCGGACGCCAGCGCGTCGAAACTGTCGCGCAGTTCAAACATCGTCAGCACTTTTTCCAGCATGTGCAGCGGTGAAGCCGAGGCCAGTCCGACCTTCAGCCCCTGGGCTTTACACAGCGCGACGGCCTCACGTACGCCGGGCAGCAGCGGCCGGTTCTCTTCCACCAGAGAAATGGCGCGGCTGATAATGCGTGCGGTCACCTCATCGCGATTGGGACCTACCCAAGGCTGTTGGGCAAACCACAGGTCAACCACCATATCGATGCGCAGGCCCAGCGTATCGGGAAGTTCATTACGGCGGCTGATATCCACGCCGAGGCTGGCCATAACATCCAGTTCGGCGCGATCCCACAGCGGTTCGGAATCGATCAGTAATCCATCCATGTCAAAAATTGCGGCAAGAATTTGGCGCGGTGTCGACATCACAACGTCTCCTTATCCAGGGTGTTCGACAGACGATACGTGCTAAGCACAATCTGCGATTTAGCATATTGCTTTTAAAGAGCGGGCGAAATTGATGACCAGCAGGTAGACTTAGGCACAAATAACGCGTCTTTATGAAGAGGAACTGATGACGTATCAACAAGCTGGACGCATTGCGGTCTTAAAACGTATTGCTGGCTGGGTAATTTTTATTCCTGCCGTCATTTCTACGCTGATTTCTGTACTCAAATTTATGTACGATCACAGCGAAAAACAGCCGGGTATCAATGCGGTAATGCTTGATTTCGCTCATGTCATGATTGAGATGATGCGTTTTAATACGCCATTTTTGAATGTCTTCTGGTTTAACTCACCCACTCCGGATTTTCATCAACAGCTGAATATCGGCTTTTGGGTGATATATGCCCTGATCTTTGTCGCGCTGGCACTGCAGGCCTCTGGTGCGAGAATGAGTCGCCAGACGCGCTTTTTACGCGAAGGCGTTGAGGATCAGTTGATTCTGGAGCAGGCCAAGGGCCCGGAAGGAATGAGTCGTGAGCAGATTGAATCCCGCATCGTTGTGCCGCGTCACACCATTTTCCTGCAAATTTTCCCGCTCTATATCCTTCCCGTGATTATCATTGTGGCGGGATACTTCTTCTTCTCACTGCTCGGTTTTCTGTAAGCGATAAGGGTGGCGGCAAGGCCACCCTTTCTCTTCTCAGGCGGCAAGCATACGCTCGAGTGCCCGCTGCGCGTTAACAAGGTGTTCTCCGCCAAAAAGAATGGCACGGTTCATCAGCGTATAAAGCTGATACACCGGCTGGCGGTCGAGGAAACCGGGCGGCAGGGGGGAAACAGACTGGTATCCGTCGTATATTTGCGGCGGCTGCTCAGGATGAAGCGGCAACATGGCAAGATCGCACTCTCTGTCACCCCAGTAGCAGGCCGGGTCAAAGATGTACGGGCCGTTGGGACCCAGCGCGCAGTTATTGGACCACAAATCGCCGTGAAGCAGCGACGCCTGAGGCTGGTGGGATGCCAGACGCTGTTGAACGTGCTCGACGATGGCGTCGATATTGCCAAATTCCAGCCCTTTTTCGGCGGCCAGCTCAAGCTGCCAGCCAATGCGCTGCTCGGCAAAAAATGTCGACCAGCGACGCTGCCAGGTATTGGGCTGTGGCGTGGTGGAGAGATCGTTGTCAAAGTCGAGACCAAACTGCGGCTGGTCGCTCCATTGATGCAGGCGCGCTAGCTGTTGGCCGAGGATGAACGCATTATGGGCATCCAGCGGCCGGGCGGGGAGATACTCCATCACCAGGAAGCTGTAGTCGCGGTCGCTCCCCACGGCCAGAACCTGCGGGACCGTGACCGTTTTACTGCGCGACAACAGCTCCAGCTGGTCGGCTTCGGCGGTAAATATCGGAAGCAGCTCTCGCTCATCGCACTTAACGAAAAGATCGCGCCCTGCGTAGCGTAAATGCCACGCGGCGTGGATTTCACCGCCTGGCAGTTCGTTACGCAGTTCAATTTCACCTTCACCCAGCTGCTCACGTAAAAGATGACTGATAGCCTGCCACATGTTGTCTCTCCCATGTTGTCTGCCAGATCATAAAGTTAGCGCATAACTGCGGTAAAAAAATACGAACTAACGCACACCTGAGCGGTTTAAATTCATACAGCGCACTTATTGTTCTTTTTTCCGCCAGCTTTCCCAGGTATCCACGTCAATCTCGGCAGGCTTATCGGTCACGCTCTCCACCAGACTTGCGGCCAGTGCATGAACCTCTTCCTGGCTCAGGGCGCCGATCAGACCAAATGTCAGGGAGCCTAAATCATGAATATTGCCCTCGTCATCTGTCAGGGTGAGGAGAAAATTAGCCCGGGTGAAAGCATTGTTGAGCTCATTTAGCTCGGTCAGCGATGCTTCATGAAGGTTGATGGTCACGACGTAGCGTGTGATGTCACCACTGCTCATAATTCACCTCATTGTTATCATGGAAGTTTTCTTAGCATAGTCGATAGTTTGCGTTTGGCGACTCAGCGAGGACATTCCCCTCCGTAAAGACGAAGGGGAACAGGGGTTAATTTCGGGACAGGTAATCGACGATTTTTTGCGTATCGGCAAGCGAACAGAGACGCGTGCCCTGGTTGATGGTGGCGGCGCTACCCGCCGCCACGCCGTAGCGTGTCATTTCGAGCAGAGACGCACCCTGCGCCAGTTTTAGCGTCATCGCACCCACCATGCTATCGCCCGCGCCAACCGTGCTCTGGCTCTTCATCGGCGGTGGGACAACCTGAACGGACGATGATTCATCAACTGCCAGCGCCCCCTGAGGGCCAAGGGAGACGACTACACGCCGCGCTTTGCCGCTGCGCACCAGCTCCTGCGCGGCGGTGCGCACATCATCAGGCTGCGTCAGTTCACGGTTTACCAGCGCGCTTAGCTCTTTCTGGTTGGGTTTGACCAGCTCCAGATTGCCCGGCACCAGGGCCGCCTGCAGGGCCTCGCCGCTGCTGTCGACAATGCAGCGGATGCCGCGATGCTGCGCGGCCTGAATCAGCGCCGTTAATTTTTCCGTGCTTACGCCGGGCGGCAGGCTGCCGCTTATCACCAGCAGCGCGCCGCTCTCTATCGTCAGCACTTTCTCTTCAAGCTGACGAAACTCGTCATCGCTGAGTTTCGCGCCCGGCATGACAAAACGGTACTGTTCGCCGCTGGATCCTACGTGGACATGCAGGTTTTGCCGCGTCCAGTCTTTGGCCTCAACGGTTTCAACGGCAACCTGTTCATCAGCCAGCAGAGAGACCAGGTGTTCACCGGTGGCACCGCCTGCGGGAAAAATTGCCGTGGCTTTGCCGCCGAGATGTGTAATGGCGCGCGCCACGTTGATCCCGCCGCCGCCGGGCTCAAAGACCGGGGCGCTACAGCGCAATTTACCTTCCGGGTAAATCTGCGGCGTCAGGGTGGCGGAATCCAGGGAAGGGGAGAGCGTCAGAGTATAAATAGAAACCATCATTACCTCCTTTTAGCATGGGCTCTTATTAGCCTGGCACCATTTGTCAGGAAGGCAATGTAAATAACAGTATGATTTTAAATATGAATACTGACAAAAAGTGAGGTGGGGGATATATAAAATAAAACGCTTTTTGAGATCGTTCTTATTCAAAAAATGAAATAAGAAAACATTGCTATGTTATTTGCGGCTTTTTATAATTTGTTACCTTTCTCTGGACGCCTTGTCATTGATCCTCAAGAAAGATTCCGGGACCGTGTGGTCTCTTTTTTTGTTGTACGGACTCCTTAATAAAATGAAGCTTTTAAAGACAGTGCCCGCTGCACTGATGCTGGCGGGTGGCGTGTTTGCGGCTATGAACGCGACCGCTGATGATACCGTTTTTACTGTCATGGACGATCCTTCCACCGCGAAAAAACCGTTTGAAGGTAACCTGAACGCCGGGTACCTGGCACAATCCGGTAACACGAAAAGCTCTTCTCTGACGGCGGACAGTACGCTTACCTGGTACGGCAACACCACCGCCTGGTCTCTGTGGGGTAATGCCAGCAACACTTCCGCTAATGACGAACGTTCTTCCGAGAAATATGCGGTAGGCGGACGTAGCCGTTACAACATGACCGACTATGACTACCTGTTTGGACAGGCAAGCTGGTTAACTGACCGTTACAACGGTTATCGCCAGCGCGATGTGTTCACCGCCGGTTATGGTCGCCAGTTCCTGAACGGTCCGGTACACAGCCTCCGTTTTGAATTCGGTCCTGGTGTGCGTTATGACGAGTACACCAATGGCGATACCAAAACCCAACCCCTCGGTTACGCTTCCGGTACCTATGCCTGGCAGATGACTGACAACACCAAATTTACCCAAGGTGTTTCTGTATTTGGTGCCGACGACACGACGCTTAACTCTGAGACGGCGCTGAACGTGGCTATTAACGAACACTTTGGTCTGAAAGTGGCCTACAACGTGACCTGGAACTCTTCACCACCAGAATCTGCGCCGGATCATACCGACCGCAGAACCACGGTTTCACTGGGTTATAGAATGTAATAAAAGCGGGCCGATGATAAGGTCGGCCCGTTTATTGTCTGCGGTTTTTTGACGTCCCTTCTGATGACCTGTCTTCGCCCCTAGCCCCAAATCATTGCCGCCCAACGGAGTAGCAGCATTGCGCCGCAGATGGCAATCAGCACCAGCACCATTTTCCAGTGTTTTACGGCAAATCGTTTTGTTGGCATAACCTAATCCTTGTTTGTTGATATCCACAGTCTACCAAACAGGGCCGAAATATGCCCCTTCTTGGGATCGATTAGGTTATGCCAGCGCAGGGGTCGCCTCAGAACCAGTGGAATCGTTCGGCGAGAATCAACAATAAACCTGTGGCGGAAAGGACATTCAATATCACAACCGTTCTGCTGGATACGTTCATGGTATGCACCTTTGGGTTTAAAGACCTGTTCAAGAGTAGCCCAGCATCTTCGAAATGCGAGCGCAGGGGAGAAGCAACCTGCAAATTCGTGCGAAAGCGCCAGCCCATCAATCTGGCCGCAGAGGGTGCAATCTCCTTTCCGTTAGTGTTAACATTACGTCGCTTGCCGTAAATCCACATTAATCTGAATTCGGCTGGTGAATGATGACGAACCAATTTGACGATTGTTGGTCAGATGGTGTCGTAATCTATTGTCAAATCACGATTATTTTCTTTGTATATGCTCTTATGTGTGGGGCATCACTGCAAATAAGGATATAAAATGCCTGTAATTACTCTTCCTGATGGCAGCCAACGCCATTTCGACCGTGCTGTTAGCCCAATGGATGTAGCCCTGGACATTGGTCCTGGTCTCGCGAAAGCGACTATCGCTGGCCGCGTTAACGGTGAGCTGGTGGATGCTTCCGATCTGATCGAAAACGATGCGACGCTTGCAATCATTACCGCGAAAGACGAAGAAGGTCTGGAGATCATTCGTCACTCCTGCGCGCACCTGTTAGGCCATGCCATCAAACAGCTGTGGCCAAACACCAAAATGGCGATCGGTCCGGTTATCGACAACGGTTTCTACTATGACGTTGACCTTGACCACACCCTGACTCAGGAAGATATCGACGCGCTCGAAAAACGCATGCACGAGCTCGCCGAAACGAACTATGACGTCATCAAGAAGAAAGTCAGCTGGCACGAAGCGCGTGAAACCTTCGTGAAGCGCGGCGAGAGCTATAAAGTCTCTATTCTTGACGAAAACATTTCGCATGATGACAAGCCTGGCTTGTACCATCACGAAGAATACGTCGACATGTGCCGTGGACCGCACGTGCCGAACATGCGCTTCTGTCATCACTTTAAGCTGATGAAGATCGCGGGCGCCTACTGGCGTGGCGACAGCAACAACAAGATGTTGCAGCGTATTTATGGTACCGCGTGGGCTGATAAAAAAGCCCTGAACGCATACCTGCTGCGCCTGGAAGAGGCGGCGAAGCGTGACCACCGTAAAATCGGTAAGCAGCTTGACCTGTACCACATGCAGGAAGAAGCGCCGGGTATGGTGTTCTGGCATAACGACGGCTGGACTATCTTCCGTGAACTGGAAACTTTCGTACGCTCCAAGCTGAAAGAGTACCAGTATCAGGAAGTGAAAGGCCCGTTCATGATGGACCGTGTGCTGTGGGAAAAAACCGGCCACTGGGACAACTACAAAGATGCGATGTTCACCACCTCGTCTGAGAACCGTGAATACTGCATCAAGCCAATGAACTGCCCGGGCCACGTTCAGATCTTCAACCAGGGTCTGAAATCCTACCGTGACCTGCCGCTGCGTATGGCGGAGTTCGGTAGCTGCCACCGTAACGAGCCATCAGGTGCGCTGCACGGTCTGATGCGTGTTCGTGGCTTTACTCAGGATGATGCGCATATCTTCTGTACTGAAGATCAGGTTCGTGACGAAGTTAACGCCTGTATTCGTATGGTCTACGATATGTACAGCACCTTTGGCTTCGAGAAGATCGTCGTCAAACTCTCAACGCGTCCGGAAAAACGTATCGGTAGCGATGAGACATGGGATCGCGCAGAAGCGGATCTCGCCGTGGCGCTGGAAGAGAACGGCATTCCGTTCGAATACCAGCTGGGCGAGGGCGCATTCTACGGTCCGAAAATTGAATTTACCCTGTATGACTGCCTCGATCGCGCATGGCAGTGCGGTACTGTACAGCTGGACTTCTCCCTGCCGCAGCGTTTAAGCGCCTCTTATGTTGGCGAAGACAACGAGCGTCAGGTACCGGTAATGATTCACCGTGCAATTCTCGGTTCTCTGGAGCGCTTCATCGGCATCCTGACCGAAGAGTTCGCTGGCTTCTTCCCAACCTGGCTTGCGCCAGTGCAGGTCGTGGTGATGAACATTACCGATTCTCAGGCGGATTACGTTAAAGAATTGACGCAGAAACTACAAAATGCGGGCATTCGCGTAAAAGCAGACTTGAGAAATGAGAAGATTGGCTTTAAAATCCGCGAGCACACTTTACGTCGTGTCCCGTATATGTTGGTCTGTGGTGATAAAGAGGTGGAAGCAGGCAAAGTCGCCGTTCGCACCCGCCGTGGTAAAGACCTGGGCAGCCTGGACGTAAGTGAAGTGATTGAGAAGCTGCAACAAGAGATTCGCAGCCGCAGTCTTCAACAACTGGAGGAATAAGGTATTAAAGGCGGAAAACGAGTTCAAACGGCACGTCCGAATCGTATCAATGGCGAGATTCGCGCCCAGGAAGTTCGCTTAACAGATCTTGAAGGTGAACCACTGGGGATTGTGAGTCTGAGAGAAGCGATCGAAAAAGCTGAAGAAGCTGGAGTAGATTTAGTTGAAATCAGCCCTAACGCCGAACCGCCAGTTTGTCGTATCATGGACTACGGCAAGTTCCTTTATGAAAAGAGTAAGTCTTCTAAGGAACAGAAGAAGAAGCAAAAAGTTATCCAGGTTAAGGAAATCAAATTCCGTCCTGGCACCGACGATGGCGATTATCAGGTAAAACTCCGCAGCCTGATTCGCTTTCTGGAAGATGGCGATAAGGCCAAGATCACACTGCGTTTCCGCGGTCGTGAGATGGCCCACCAACAGATTGGTATGGAAGTGCTTAACCGCGTCCGTGACGATCTGAGTGAACTGGCAGTAGTCGAATCCTTCCCTACGAAGATCGAAGGCCGCCAGATGATCATGGTGCTCGCTCCTAAGAAGAAACAGTAAGGCCTTCAAGCAGCAAAATCTGTGGAGCCTTCGGGTTTCATAGGTTTTGTTCGCCTATGTTTCGTTTATTTAACAATGCGAAGTGGAAGTTATTAAGATGCCAAAAATTAAGACCGTACGCGGTGCTGCTAAGCGCTTCAAAAAAACCGGTGGTGGTGGATTTAAGCGTAAGCACGCAAACCTGCGTCATATTCTGACCAAAAAATCTACTAAGCGTAAACGTCACCTGCGTCCAAAAGGCCTCGTTTCTAAAGGCGATCTGGGTCTGGTTATCGCGTGCCTGCCGTACGCATAAGCCGTTAACGTTTAATTTTTTTACTAAGAATATAGATACAGGAGAGCACATATGGCTCGCGTAAAACGTGGTGTAATTGCACGTGCACGTCACAAGAAAATTTTGAAACAAGCTAAAGGCTACTACGGTGCGCGTTCACGCGTTTACCGCGTTGCCTTCCAGGCTGTTATCAAAGCAGGTCAGTACGCTTACCGTGACCGTCGTCAGCGTAAGCGTCAGTTCCGTCAACTGTGGATTGCGCGTATCAACGCAGCAGCACGTCAGAACGGTATTTCTTACAGCAAATTCATCAACGGCCTGAAAAAAGCTTCTGTTGAAATCGACCGTAAGATCCTGGCTGACATCGCAGTATTCGACAAAGTAGCGTTCACCGCTCTGGTCGAAAAAGCGAAAGCAGCACTGGCATAAGCCAGTTGAAAGAGGGGGCTTTGCTCCCTCTTTTCATTTAACACCATCAGAAGATTGACATTTATCCGTCCAGGCTTTTCAATAAGGTCTTAACGGTTTTTACCAGACAAGGTAACGCAAGCATGAATGCTGCTATTTTCCGCTTCTTCTTTTACTTTAGCACCTGATTTCAGGAGGCTAGCGCGTGAAAGATGAAACGAAAAACAGCGCCAGATAAGCCTCCCGATGGAGGCTTTTTTTGTGCCTGAATTTGAGAGAATAACTCCACCAAATCGGTGTCTGCACCGACATAATGAGGAAAATCATGTCACATCTCGCAGAGCTGGTTGCCAGTGCAACAGCCGCCATTAATCAGGCCTCAGATGTTGCCGCGTTAGACAATGTCCGCGTCGAATATCTTGGGAAGAAAGGGCACCTGACCCTTCAGATGACAACCCTGCGTGAGCTGCCGGCAGAAGAACGCCCGGCAGCGGGTGCGGTGATTAACGAAGCCAAAGAGCAGGTACAGCAGGCGCTGAACGCGCGCAAAGCCGAGCTGGAAAGCGCGGTGCTGAATGCGCGTCTGGCCGCAGAGACGATCGACGTTTCTCTGCCGGGTCGCCGTATCGAAAACGGTGGTCTGCATCCCGTTACCCGCACCATCGATCGCATTGAAAGTTTCTTCGGTGAGCTCGGCTTTACCGTGGCGACTGGCCCGGAAATCGAAGATGATTACCATAACTTCGACGCCCTGAACATTCCTGGCCATCATCCGGCACGCGCTGACCACGACACTTTCTGGTTCGACGCTACGCGTCTGCTACGTACTCAGACCTCCGGCGTTCAGATCCGTACCATGAAGGATCAGGCGCCGCCAATCCGTATTATCGCGCCGGGCCGCGTCTATCGTAACGACTACGATCAGACCCACACCCCAATGTTCCACCAGATGGAAGGTCTGATTGTTGATAAAAACATCAGCTTCACCAACCTGAAGGGCACGCTGCACGATTTCCTGAACAACTTCTTTGAGGAAGATCTGCAGGTTCGTTTCCGCCCGTCCTACTTCCCGTTTACCGAACCGTCTGCGGAAGTTGACGTGATGGGTAAAAACGGCAAATGGCTGGAAGTGCTGGGCTGCGGCATGGTGCATCCAAACGTGCTGCGCAACGTGGGTATCGATCCGGAAGTTTACTCCGGCTTTGCCTTCGGCATGGGCATGGAGCGCCTGACTATGCTGCGCTACGGCGTGACCGACTTACGTGCATTCTTCGAAAACGATCTGCGTTTCCTCAAACAGTTTAAATAAGGGCAGGACAGAACAATGAAATTCAGTGAACTGTGGTTACGCGAGTGGGTGAACACCACGCTGGACAGCGACGCGCTTTCTAACCAGATCACCATGGCGGGTCTGGAAGTGGACGGTGTTGAGCCGGTTTCCGGAGCCTTCAACGGCGTGGTCGTCGGCGAAGTGGTAGAGTGCGGCCAGCACCCTAACGCTGACAAACTGCGCGTAACAAAAGTAAACGTGGGCGGTGACCGTCTGCTGGATATCGTCTGCGGTGCGCCAAACTGCCGTCAGGGCCTGAAGGTGGCCGTGGCGACCGTCGGCGCAGTGCTGCCGGGCGATTTCAAAATTAAAGCGGCTAAGCTGCGCGGCGAGCCGTCTGAAGGCATGCTGTGCTCCTTCTCCGAGCTGGGTATTTCCGACGATCATAACGGCATCATTGAGCTGCCGCTGGATGCGCCAATCGGCACCGATATCCGTGAATACCTGAAGCTTGATGACAACACCATTGAAATCAGCGTCACGCCAAACCGTGCCGACTGCTTAGGTATCATCGGCGTGGCGCGCGACGTGGCCGTGCTGAACCAGACCGAACTGAACGCGCCGGAAATCGCGCCGGTTGAAGCGACCATCAGTGACGTGCTGCCTATTCAGGTTGACGCTGCGGATGCTTGCCCGCGCTACCTCGGTCGCGTGGTGAAAGGCATCAACGTGAAAGCGCCAACTCCGCTGTGGATGAAAGAGAAGCTGCGCCGCTGCGGTATTCGCTCTATCGACGCAGTGGTCGACGTGACCAACTACGTTCTGCTGGAGCTGGGCCAGCCAATGCACGCGTTCGATAAAGACCGTATCGACGGCGGCATCGTTGTGCGCATGGCGAAAGAGGGCGAAACCCTGGTTCTGCTGGACGGCAGCGAAGCCAAACTGAACGCCGACACCCTGGTGATTGCGGACCACAGCAAAGCGCTGGCAATGGGCGGTATCTTCGGTGGCGAGCACTCAGGCGTCAACGACGAGACGCAAAACGTCCTGCTGGAATGCGCGTTCTTCAGCCCGCTCTCCATCACCGGTCGCGCACGCCGTCACGGCCTGCATACCGATGCCTCTCACCGCTACGAGCGCGGCGTTGACCCTGCTCTGCAGTATAAAGCGATGGAACGTGCGACCCGCCTGCTGATCGACATCTGCGGCGGCGAAGCGGGCCCGGTTATTGACGTCACCAACGAAGCGACCCTGCCGAAGCGTGCGACCATCACCCTGCGCCGCAGCAAGCTGGATCGCCTGATTGGCCACCACGTTGCCGATGCGCAGGTAACCGACATCCTGAAACGTCTGGGCTGTGAAGTAACCGAAGGGCAGGACGAGTGGAAAGCCGTTGCGCCATCATGGCGTTTCGACATGGAAATTGAAGAAGATCTGGTGGAAGAAGTGGCCCGCGTTTACGGCTACAACAACATCCCTGACGAGCCTGTCCAGGCGGGTCTGGTAATGGGCACCCACCGTGAAGCCGACCTGTCTCTGAAGCGTGTGAAAACCATGCTGAACGACAAAGGCTACCAGGAAGTGATCACCTACAGCTTCGTTGATCCAAAGCTGCAGCAGCTGATCCACCCGGGTCAGGAAGCGCTGATCCTGCCAAGCCCAATCTCCAGCGAAATGTCCGCGATGCGTCTGTCTCTGTGGACGGGCCTGCTGGGCACTGTCGTTTATAACCAGAATCGCCAGCAAAACCGCGTGCGAATTTTCGAAAGCGGTTTGCGCTTTGTACCGGATAATCAGGCAAATTTAGGCATCCGTCAGGATCTCATGCTGGCTGGCGCCATCAGCGGCAACCGCTATGAAGAGCACTGGGACCTGGCAAAAGGCACGGTTGATTTCTACGATATGAAGGGCGATCTGGAAGCGATTCTGGATCTGACCGGTAAATTATCTGAAATTGAATTCCGCGCAGAAGCTATCCCGGCCCTGCATCCTGGCCAGAGCGCAGCTATCTATTTAGACGGCAAACGCGTTGGTTTTATTGGGGTTGTTCACCCTGAGCTGGAGCGTAAGCTGGACCTGAACGGCCGTACCATCGTGTTCGAGCTGGAATGGAACCCGGTGGCTGACCGCGTTATTCCTCAGGCTCAGGACGTCTCCCGCTTCCCGGCAAACCGCCGTGATATCGCGGTTGTGGTCGCGGAAAATGTGCCTGCAGCAGATATTTTGGCCGAATGTAAGAAAGTTGGCGTAAATCAGGTAGTTGGCGTAAACTTATTTGACGTGTACCGCGGCAAGGGCGTAGCAAAAGGTTTCAAGAGCCTCGCTATTAGCCTTATCCTTCAGGATACCAGCCGTACACTCGAAGAAGAGGAGATTGCCGCTACCGTCGCCAAATGTGTAGAGGCATTAAAAGAGCGATTCCAGGCATCATTGAGGGATTGAACCTATGGCGCTTACAAAAGCTGAAATGTCAGAATATCTGTTTGATAAGCTTGGGCTTAGCAAACGGGATGCCAAAGAGCTGGTAGAGCTGTTTTTCGAAGAGATCCGTCGTGCTCTGGAAAATGGTGAGCAGGTAAAACTCTCCGGTTTTGGCAATTTTGATTTGCGAGACAAAAACCAACGTCCGGGCCGCAACCCGAAGACGGGGGAAGATATTCCCATTACAGCCCGCCGCGTGGTGACCTTCAGACCCGGCCAGAAGTTAAAAAGCCGTGTCGAAAACGCAACGCCCAAAGCAGAGTAATATGAACTAACTAAAAAGGCCGCCCACGCGGCCTTTTTTCTTTGCGCTCTCCGGCAAACCCGCCGTAAAATCAATTACATCTCACGCTACTAAAACCGTACACATGCTTGATTATGCCCATCGCCAGCACCGTTCAGATAAGCGTCGCCTGTTTTTGCTGGTGCTGTTGCTCATTGTCGCCGCAGGCGTGAGCCTCTGCGCGGGCGACAGATGGATCGGGCCTGAAAGCTGGTGGAGGTCGGACGGGCAGCTCTTCGTCTGGCAAATTCGCCTGCCGCGCACCGTCGCGGTGGTTCTGGTCGGCGCCGCGCTGGCGCTGTGCGGTACCATAATGCAGGCGTTGTTTGATAACCCTCTGGCGGAGCCCGGGCTGCTCGGCGTGTCAAACGGCGCAGGCGTAGGCCTGATTGCGGCGGTAATGCTCGGCGGAGGTGAACTCTCCGGATGGAGTATTAGCCTGAGCGCTATCCTCGGCGCGCTGCTGATCACCGCGATCCTTCTTCGTTTCGCCAGACGGCACTTATCGACCAGCCGTCTGCTGCTTGCCGGCGTGGCGCTGGGGATTATCTGCAGCGCGCTGATGACCTGGGCGGTCTACTTCTCAACATCCTTTGACCTGCGTCAGCTGATGTACTGGATGATGGGCGGTTTTGGAGGCGTTGACTGGCACCAGGGCTGGCTGATGGTGCTGCTGGTACCGGTTATCGTGTGGGCTACCCTGCAGGCGCAGCCGCTGAATATGCTCGCGCTGGGTGAAACCTCTGCCCGCCAGCTCGGCATGCCGATTGGGTTCTGGCGTAATGTGCTGGTAATAGCCATTGGCTGGCTGGTCGGCGTCAGCGTGGCTCTGGCGGGCGCGATCGGCTTCATCGGGCTGGTTATTCCGCACATGCTGCGCCTGTGTGGCCTCACGGACCATCGGACCCTGCTTCCGGCCTCGGCGGTTGCCGGGGCCGTCACGCTGCTGGTGGCCGATATCATCGCCCGGCTTGCCCTGACGGCCGCAGAGCTGCCGATTGGCGTGGTGACCGCTACGCTGGGCGCGCCGGTGTTTATCTGGCTACTATTAAAAGCTGGACGTTAAATCAACAAGCCGTAAGACAACCTGAGGGAATGCTATGCAGTCAGATATCCTGAATACTGAAGTGACCACCATTGATGGCGATAACACCACGCTGGAAGGCTACAAAGGCAACGTGCTGCTTATCGTCAACGTGGCATCGAAATGTGGCCTGACGCCGCAGTACGAGCAGCTGGAAAACATTCAGAAGGCCTGGGAGAAAGACGGTTTCACCGTGCTGGGCTTCCCGTGCAATCAGTTCCTGGGGCAGGAGCCGGGCAGCGAAGAGGAGATTAAAACCTTCTGCAGCACTACCTATGGCGTGACGTTCCCGATGTTCAGCAAAATCGATGTCAACGGCGAAGACCGCCATCCGCTGTATGCGAAGCTGATCGCTGCCGCGCCGAAGGCCGTTGCGCCGGAAGGAAACGGTTTTTATGAACGCATGGCCAGCAAAGGCCGCGCGCCGCTTTACCCGGACGATATCCTGTGGAATTTTGAAAAATTCCTGATTGGCCGCGACGGCCAGGTCGTTCAGCGTTTTTCGCCGGATATGACCCCTGAGGATCCGATCGTTATGGAATCGATCAAGCTGGCGCTGGCGAAATAATGTCGTTGCTGATGCAACTCACGGACGTTGCCGAGAGGGGACGTCTGGAGCCGATAACCGGTACCATCAATGCGGGAGAAATTCTGCATCTTGTCGGGCCAAACGGAGCAGGGAAGAGCACGCTGCTGGCACGGATGGCAGGCATGACCGACGGAGAAGGGCAGATAACGCTGCTGGAGCATACGCTCGCCGACTGGTCACCGGTCTCGCTGGCGCATCGGCGCAGTTACCTCGTGCAGCAGCAGGTGCCGCCCTTTGCGATGCCGGTCTGGCACTATCTGATGCTGCATTTGCACGACAAACAACAGACGGCACTGCTGACGGACGTTGCCGCGGCCCTGGGGCTGGAAGATAAACTGTCCCGGCATGCCAGCCAGCTTTCCGGCGGAGAGTGGCAGCGGGTACGTCTGGCGGCGGTCATTCTTCAGATCCACCCGACAGGTAATCCTCACGGGCGAATGCTGCTTCTCGATGAACCCATGAGCGGTCTGGACGTGGCGCAGCAGGCGGCACTGGATACGCTGTTAAGCACCCTGAGCCGAAAAGGTATCGCCGTGGTGATGAGCAGTCATGACCTCAACCACACCCTGCGTCATGCCCACCGGGTGTGGCTGCTGTCGCAGGGAAAGATGATCGCCAGCGGCGCGCGGGATCGGGTGCTTACGCCGCCCCATCTTGCCCGCGCGTACAACATGTCGTTCCGCAGGCTGGATATTGAGGGACATAAGATGCTGATTTCTACCGGGCAGACGTAACCGTTTCTTGCCTCTTCGCACAATTGCACGCTAAATTACGAAAAGAACAAAAAAAGCAGAGGATTCGTCTGAAAATGCGATTCTGGTTTCTCCTGATGGCAGCACTTTTTCTTGCGGGATGCAGTAGCCATCGTGCGCCGCCGCCTAACCCACGGCTTTCAGATTCGATCACCGTCATTGCCAGCCTTAACGATCAGCTGAGCAACTGGCGCGGCACGCCTTATCGCTACGGTGGAATGAGCCGCGGCGGCGTGGATTGCTCCGGCTTCGTGCTGATGACGTTTCGCGATAAGTTTGATTTACAGCTTCCGCGCGAAACGCGCAAACAGGCAGAAATAGGCACTGAAATTGATAAAGACGATCTTCTGCCCGGGGACCTGGTTTTCTTCAAAACCGGTTCGGGTGAAAGCGGTCTTCATGTGGGGATATATGATACAGACAATCAGTTCATTCACGCCTCGACAAGCCGCGGCGTGATGCGCTCTTCTCTTGATAATGTTTACTGGCGTAAAAATTTCTGGCAGGCTCGACGTATATAGTCTTTGTCAGACACTTCTCTTATGACGGCATGGTATCTAATAAATCATGCCGTTTTTTCTCAAATAAGATGCTTAAAGTTAAATTTATCTAAAATTAGCGAATCCTGCATGTGTCTGATTTATCTAAAACTGGCTATTATTCGACAACCAGGATAAAATTAATTTAGATTCAGGGATAAATCTGAAAATAAATACGGAACTAATGAAATTAATCTTATTAAAATCAAGACAGTGGAATTGTGTCGGCAATTGCTCCAGGATGTCCTCTCTCATCTTTAATGTGGAGCGAGTGCAATGATTATTACGCTAGATAATGCTTACCAGTCTGAACTGCTGCTTCTGCCTGCTCGTAATAGCGCAGGGGAGCTTAAAGGTTTAGAGGTTCTGGTTAACTTTACTGGCGTCGGCAGCGATGTGCGGATCCCCACTGAGCTTGTTATCCCTCGGCTTTCAGCAGCTGAAGAGTTAGTGCTGTTTAACGAAAAATTGCAATTGCTTGATACCTGTAAACTGTTTTTTATTCAGCATCAGTTAATTGCATGGATCAATATTACACCTACAATAGTTGAATTTTTATTAAGTAATGGAAACGCTGTTTCAATCCTTGAGCGTTACCCGTTTCTTGAGTTTACTGTTAATGAGAATTATCCAGGTTTAAATAACGGAAAGGACGATCTGCAGCTGGCGAGAATGGCCATCCATTTCCCGTTGGTCCTGGCAAACTTTGGCGCAGGCGCCGCATCGCTCAAAGCGGTCTATGATGGATTATTTAAACGGGTTATTCTCGACAAAGGCTTCATTCAGCAGCGTGCCCCGGAGCTCTCTTTTGAGCCTTTTATGCGCGCCATCCTCTGGCAAATCACACCGCACTGCCAGTCAGTGATTGTCTCAGGCATTGACGACCACGGCCTGTTGCAACGCGTTTTGTCCTTCAATGTTGGCGCCATGCAGGGCGCACTCTGGCCAGCCGTCTCTGCGGAGCACGTTACATCGCTGGTTCAGCAGCGATAACCCTTGCTTTCGCCCGTGTTTAAGTCCGGGTAAACCCTCTACACTAAAAGCAGGAGGACTTATGACCCTGTCTTTTACTGCTCACTGGCATGACGAGTTGCCTGGCTTTTACACCGCACTCAAACCAACACCGTTACAAAATTCACGCCTTATCTGGCATAACGATTTGCTGGCAGAAGAGCTGGCCATTCCGCCTGAGCTGTTTCAGCGTTCAGAAGGCGCAGGCGTCTGGGGCGGGGAAACGCTTCTCGCCGGGATGCAACCTCTGGCTCAGGTCTATAGCGGCCACCAGTTTGGCGTCTGGGCGGGACAGCTGGGCGACGGCAGGGGGATCCTGCTCGGCGAACAACGGCTTCCTAACGGGGGAACGGTTGACTGGCACCTGAAAGGCGCAGGCCTTACTCCCTATTCGCGAATGGGCGACGGGCGCGCGGTACTGCGTTCAACGATTCGCGAGTGCCTGGCGTCCGAAGCGATGCATGCCCTGGGGATTCCCACTACGCGCGCGCTGTCGATTATCACCAGCGATACGCCGGTAGCGCGCGAAACGGTGGAAAAAGGGGCAATGCTGATGCGTATTGCGCAAAGTCATTTGCGCTTCGGCCATTTTGAGCACTTTTACTATCGCCGCGAGCCGGACAAGGTTCGCCAGCTGGCTGACTTTGCCATTCGTCACCACTGGACGCATTTGCAGGACGAAGCGGACAAATACGTTCTCTGGTTCAGGGATGTGGTTGCCCGTACCGCAAGCCTGATTGCCCGCTGGCAAACGGTGGGCTTTGCGCATGGCGTCATGAATACGGACAACATGTCGATCCTCGGGCTGACCTTTGATTACGGTCCGTTTGGTTTCCTGGACGATTATCAGCCTGGCTATATCTGCAACCACTCCGACTATCAGGGACGCTACAGCTTTGACAATCAGCCCGCGGTTGGCCTGTGGAACCTGCAGCGGCTTGCGCAAACCCTGTCGCCGTTCATCGACGTAGATGCCCTTAATGATGCGCTCGACAGCTATCAGGACATATTGCTGCGAGAATACGGCACGCTGATGCGCAACAAGCTGGGGCTGGTGACGCAGGAGAGGGGCGATAACGACATCCTCAACGGTCTGTTTGCCCTCATGGCGCGTGAGGGCAGCGATTATACCCGCACCTTCCGGATGCTGGGACAGACGGAGCAGCACAGCGCCGCCTCGCCGCTGCGCGATGAGTTTATTGACAGACAGGCGTTTGACGACTGGTTTGCATTGTACCGCGCGCGGCTGCGGCAGGAACAGGTGGATGACGCCACTCGCCAGACGCAGATGAACGCGACGAATCCAGCGATGGTGTTGCGCAACTGGCTGGCGCAGCGGGCGATTGAACAGGCAGAGCAGGGTGAATACGACGAGCTACACCGCCTGCATGTGGCGCTGCGCACGCCGTTTGCCGACCGGGATGATGACTACGTCAGCCGCCCGCCTGACTGGGGCAAGCGGCTGGAGGTCAGCTGCTCAAGTTAGAGATTTTGCCGGGTGGCGGCGTCGCCTTACCCGGCAAAAATTACTGCGCAACCCAGCCGCCATCCATATTCCACGCGGCGCCGCGAACGTTCACGGCGCCCTCGCTGCACAAAAACAGCGCCAGTTCACCCAGCTGCTCCGGGGTTACAAACTCGCCCGAAGGCTGTTTCTCTGCCAGAAGCCTATCGCGAGCCTGCTCCGGCGGGACGCCCTCAGCGATACGCTGGTCGATTTGCTGTTGCACCAGCGGCGTCAGCACCCAGCCGGGGCAGATGGTGTTGGCGGTAATACCGGTGCGGGCGGTTTCCAGCGCCAGCGATTTCGTAAAGCCCACTACGCCATGCTTGGCGGCCACGTAGGCTGACTTCTCTTTTGACGCGACCAGCCCGTGAACGGAGGCGATATTGATGATGCGCCCCCAGTTTTTCTCGCGCATGGCGGGCAGCGCCAGCCGGCTGGTGTGAAACACCGACGAGAGATTAATGGCGATAATGTCGTTCCATTTCTCCACCGGAAACGCATCAACCGGGGCGACATGCTGTATCCCGGCGTTGTTGACAAGAATGTCCACGCCGCCAAACTGCGATTCGGCGTAGCGCATCATGGCTTCAATTTGCAGCACGTCACGCAGGTCCGCATCGTGATAGCCCGGCTTTTTGCCCAGCTGCGCAATCTCTTCTCTTGCTGATTCGCTGTCGCCGAAACCGTTGAGGATCAGCTGCGCCCCGGCCTTCGCCAGCACGCGGGCGATCCCAAGTCCAATGCCGCTGGTCGAGCCCGTCACCAGCGCGGTCTTACCGTTCAGATTCATCTTTCTCTCCTTACACAATGCCGGTCAGATAGAACACGGCAATGACAAAAAGCACTGCCAGACTTTTAATGAGGGTGATAGCGAAAATGCCGCCGTAGGCCTGACGATGGCTCAGGCCGGTAATCGCCAGCAGGGTAATCACCGCGCCGTTATGGGGCAGCGTATCCATCCCGCCGCTCGCCATCGAGGCCACGCGGTGCAGCACCTCAAGAGGGATATTGGCGGCGTGGGCGGCGGCGACAAACGAGTCGGACATGGCGGCGAGGGCAATACTCATCCCGCCGGACGCCGAGCCGGTGATCCCCGCAAGCACCGTCACGCTGATGGCTTCATTCAGCAGCGGATTCGGGATGGCCGCCAGCGCTTTGGATAACACCAGGAACCCGGGCAGGGCGGCGATAACCGCGCCGAAACCGTATTCCGAGGCGGTATTCATCGCCGCCAGAATGGCACCGCTCACCGCGGTCCGGCTGCCTTCAGCCAGACGCCCCCGGATATTGCGAAAGCCAAAAATCAGCACCAGCACGATACCGGAGATCAGCGCCGCCTCGACGGCCCAGATGGCGGTGATCTTGCCCACCTCGGTCACAATAGGTTTCGCCAGGCCTGGCAGAGTCAGCTCGTGGGTCGTGCCGTACCAGCCGGGGATCCAGCGGGTAAACAGCAGGTTCAGTATGCCCACGACAAGCAGCGGGGAGATAGCAATCAGCGGATGCGGGAGGTTAATGTTATCCGGCGTCTCGGGTTCATTTTTCAGATCCGTGCCGTAGCCTTCGTTGTTATTGAACGCCTTACGACGCTGGCGTTCCAGCCAGAGCAGGCCAAAGATGATAATAAACAGAGAGCCGATAAGCCCCAGCCACGGCGCTGCCCAGGCATTCGTGCCAAAGAAGCTGGTGGGGATGATATTCTGGATCTGCGGCGTGCCGGGCAGGGCGTCCATGGTAAACGAAAACGCCCCCAGCGCCACGGTGGCCGGGATCAGCCGCTTAGGGATGCCGCTCTGGCGGAACAGCTCCGCGGCAAAAGGGTAAACCGCAAACGCCACCACGAACAGCGACACGCCGCCGTAGGTTAACAGCGCGCACACCAGGACGATCACCGGAATAGCGTGGCGACGACCGAGGATCTGAATCGCGGCGGCGACGATGGAGCGTGAGAAACCGGAAAGCTCAATCAGCTTGCCGAAAACGGCCCCCAGCAGGAATACCGGGAAGTAGAGCTTGACGAAGCCGACCATTTTTTCCATAAACAGACCGGTAAACGTCGGGCCGACGGCACCCGGATCGGTCAGCAGCACGGCGCCGAGCGCCGCAATCGGCGCAAACAAAATAACGCTGTATCCGCGATAGGCCGCCAGCATCAGCAGCGCCAGCGCCGCCAGGGCAATTAACACACTCATTACGAATCCTCACTTTAATTATTATTCGGGTATCAACGAGATGCTTAACGCTCGACGGTCAGAGCAATGCCTTGCCCGCCGCCCACGCACAGGGTGACGAGCCCTTTTTTGACTTCACGGCGCTGCATTTCGTACAGCAGCGTCACGAGGATGCGGCAGCCGGAGGCGCCAATCGGATGACCCAGGGCGATAGCGCCGCCGTTAACGTTCACCCTACGCTCATCCCAGCCGAGCTGCTTGCCCACCGCCAGCGCCTGGGCGGCAAAGGCTTCATTGGCTTCAATGAGGTCCACGTCATCGAGCGTCCAGCCCGCCCGCGCCAGCGCCGTCCGGCAGGCGCTGACCGGTCCGATGCCCATCACCGACGGGTCAACGCCCGTCACGGCGTAGCTCACGATGCGACCGAGGATCGGCAAACCGCTCTCCCGCGCCTTTTCGCCGCTCATCAGCAGCACCGCGGCGGCACCGTCGTTGAGCGTTGACGCATTTCCGGCCGTAACCGTGCCTTCCGCCTGCAGAAAGGCGGGGCGCAGCTGCGCCAGCTGCTCAGCGGTGGTGCCAGGCCGGGGCTGTTCGTCACGGCTGACGATAAGCGGCGGTTTTTTGCCCTGTTTTACCGTCACCGGCGCTATCTCGGCGTCAAACCGACCCGCTTCGATGGCAAAGGCCGCTTTGTGCTGCGACCGGGCGGCGAAGGCGTCCTGCTGCTCGCGGGAAATGGCATTCTCCCGGGCGACGTTTTCAGCGGTGATCCCCATGTGGTAATCGTGGAACGCGTCCCACAGGCCGTCGGTAATCATGCTGTCCTGCAGGCCCGTATGGCCAAAACGCAGCCCTGAACGCGCGCCGTCCAGCAGATAGGGGGCGTTGCTCATGCTCTCCTGACCGCCAGCGATAGCCACGTCCGCGTCGCCGCAGCGGATCGCCTGCGCGGCGAGCTGCAACGCTTTTAGGCCCGCGCCGCACACCAGGTTGACCGTTGTCGCCGGCGTGCTGACGGGTAACCCGGCGGTGATGGCCGTCTGACGCGCCGGGTTTTGCCCGCATCCCGCGGTTAGCACCTGCCCGAAAATCACCTCATCGACCGCTTCAGCAGGAAGACCGCTTTTTTCAAGCAGACGACGTACCGCGACGGCACCCAGATCAGCCGCAGAGAGGGGGGCGAGCGATCCGCGAAAACTGCCAATGGGGGTTCGCGTTGCCCCGACAATCATGATCTCTTTCATCGTGAGTCCTCAGTTGAAGCGCATCTCGCGAACGTCGTCCGCCACAATCATTTTCCCGGCCGTCTTAGCCGCAATTTCGTCGATACTGACGCCGGGGGCGTATTCCCGCAGGATGAACGCGCCGTCCTCGATCTCCAGCAGTGCGAGGTCGGTTAAGACCCGACGGATACAGCCCGCGCCCGTGAGCGGCAGCGTGCAGCGCGGCAGCAGCTTTGACTCACCGCTTTTCGACGCGTGGGTCATCACCACAATGATGTTCTGCGCCCCGGCCACGAGATCCATCGCGCCGCCCATGCCCTTCACCATCTTTCCGGGGATCATCCACGAGGCGATATTGCCCTCGACGTCCACTTCAAACGCGCCCAGCACGGTCAGATCCACATGACCGCCGCGGATCATGGCAAACGACTGGGCCGAGTCGAAAATGGCCGCGCCGGTGCGCGCGGTCACGGTCTGTTTACCGGCGTTGATCATGTCGGCGTCAAGGCTCCGCTCGTCAGGAAAAGCCCCCATCCCCAGCAGCCCGTTTTCGGACTGAAGCATCACGTCCATCCCGTCCGGAATGTAGTTCGCCACCAGAGTAGGGATGCCGATCCCCAGGTTGACGTAATACCCGTCGCGCAGCTCGCGGGCGACGCGCATGGCCATCTGTTCACGGGTTAACATCGTCAGACTCCTTCCGCGCGCAGGGTGCGCTGTTCAATGCGTTTTTCAAACTGGCCGACAATCAGCCTGTCGACGTAAATTCCCGGGGTATGAATGGCTGACGGGGGCAGCTCGCCCGGGGGAACTATCTCTTCCACCTCGACGACCGTTATCCGGCCCGCCGTTGCCATCAGCGGATTGAAATTTTGCGCGGTATGGCGATAGACAACGTTGCCGTACCAGTCCGCTTTCCAGCCCTTAATGAGCGCGAAATCACCGGTAATCGCCTCCTCGAGGATGTAGTGCTTTCCCGCAAACTGGCGCACGTCTTTGCCGACAGCCACTGGCGTGCCGTAGCCGGTGGCCGTGTAAAATGCCGGAATACCCGCGCCGCCCGCGCGCACCTTTTCCGCCAGCGTGCCCTGAGGCGTGAGTTCAATCTCCAGTTCGCCGCTCAGCACCTGCCGCTCGAACAGGGCGTTCTCGCCGACGTAAGAGGCCACCACTTTGCGAACCTGCCGTGTTTCGAGCAGTATCCCGAGACCGAAACCGTCCACGCCGCAGTTGTTTGATACCACCGTCAGATCTTTCACCCGACGGCGTCTGACCTCTGCAATCAGGTTCTCCGGAATCCCGCACAGGCCGAAGCCGCCCGCCAGCAAGGTCATTCCGTCCGTCAGCCCTTCCAGCGCCTGCGCATAGCTGCCGACGCGCTTATCCAGTCCCGCCATCCTCATTCCTCCTCTTAACCGTGGCGGTATCATTAGGGGCGGCGACTCATTTGTTAATTTTGAATTTGTGACCCAATTATTTGGTTTTTTTATTAATTTCCTGTTAACTAAATTTTTTCAATTAGTTAACAGGATGAAAAATGAGAATGAGTGTCAAACAGTTACGCGCGTTTTTAGCGGTAGCTCACACTCTCAATTTCGCGCACGCCAGCGAACGGCTGAATCTTTCCCAGCCGGCCCTGAGCCTGACGATTAAGGCGCTGGAGGATGCGCTCGGCGGGCCGCTGCTGCAGCGGAGCACGCGTAAGGTCGCGCTGACGCAGGAGGGCGAGACGTTTTTGCCGATGGCGCGCCAGCTGCTTGCCGACTGGGATAACGTCGAAGAGGCGATGCACCAGTGCTTTACCCTGCAGCGCGGTAAAATCTCGGTCGCGGCCATGCCGTCGTTTGCCGCGAATGTCCTGCCCGAGGTGCTAAAAGCGTTTCGCGATCGCCACGCCGGGATCAACGTCACCGTGCATGATGTCATTAACGAGCAGGTGATAGAGATGGTGCGGGAAGGGCGGGTCGAGATGGGCATCGCCTTTGAGCCCGCGCCAACGCACAACCTGCTGTTTACCCCGCTGGGCCTCGACAGGTTTGTTGCTATTGTGCCGAAAGATTCCTCGCTGGCAGGCAAGAAGCGCCTGTCATGGGAAGATCTGCTGACGCTGGATTTCATCACCCTGCAGCGCCCGTCGGCGGTACGTCTGATGATGGAGGAGGAGCTGGCGCGAAGCGGCAGAAAGCTGGACGTGGCGCTGGAGAGTCATCAGCTGGTGACGGTCGGGCGAATGGTCGCGAGCGGTCTGGGCGGCAGCGCCGTCCCGGCGCTCTGCGAGGCGCAGATGACGGCGCTGGGCGCGGTCTGTATCCCGCTTGATAACCCGCCGATTGAAAAGTGCATCGGGGCGATCCATCCAGGGCACACGCAGCTCTCTAAGGCGGCGCATGCCCTGCTGGAAACGCTGAAGGATTTTTATCAGCCCGATCAGGGGGCGAGAAACACCTGCGGCGCGGCGTGAGCCGGATGCCTGCCGACGATAACCTGCGCGCCGTACCAGCGCGCCAGCGTATCGGCCTGCAAAACGGTTTCCGGTTCCCCCCGGGAGACGATTTTACCGCCGTGCAGCAGCAGGATGCGATCTGCCCACAGCGCCGCTAAATTGAGGTCGTGCAGCACCGCGCACACGTGCAGATGTCCCCGGCTGGTCAGGGATTTCAGCAGGCGCAGCAGATGCTGCTGGTGATAGAGATCGAGCGCAGACGTCGGTTCATCAAGAAACAGCCAGCCGCGCGGCGCGCCGTCGCACCAGAGCTGAGCCAGCGCGCGGGCGAGCTGGATGCGCTGCTGCTCGCCGCCGGAGAGCGCGGCAAACCGCCTACCCGCCAGCGGTAAACAGCCGGTGACGTCCATGACCTCCTCAATAACCGACGCCTCGGGCGTGCGGGTCCAGGGCGCTCGCCCCATACCGACGACCGCCTCAACCGGCCAGTCAAATCCTAGCTGCGTGTTCTGGCGCATTACCGCCCGGTAGCGGGAGAGTCTGTGCGGCTGCCAGGCCGCAAGCGGTGTGCCCGCCAGGCTGCACCGTCCGCCCGCAGGTTTAAGGTAGCCGGTCAGCAGCCGCAACAGCGTCGATTTTCCGGCGCCGTTGGGGCCAATCAGCGCCACCAGCTCGCCCTGAGATAAGGTCAGCGACACGTCGTCAATCAGCGTGCGTTGTCCGGCGCGAAAAACAAGGTTTTCAGCACAATAGCGTTCAGCCATGCGCACCTCCGCGACGAAAGATAAGCCGCAGAAACCACGGCGCGCCGAGAAGGCTGGTCAGTAAGCCGACCGGCATTTCCGCCGGGGCGACCAGGCTGCGCGCCAGCGTATCGGCAACCAGCAGAAGCAACGCGCCGGCCAGCACCGAGCCGGGGAGTACGGCCCGGTGGTCGGCTCCCAGCCACATGCGCACCAGGTGCGGCACCAACAGGCCGACAAAGCCGATCACGCCGCTGACCGCAACGGCGGCGGCCACCAGCAGGGCGCTGCACAACAGCAGGATCCGCTGCACGGCGGCAACCTCCACGCCGAGGTAGTGCGCCTCTTCGTCCCCCAGCTGGAGAAGGTTGAGGGCGCCTGCCAGACGCCAGATCGCGAGCGCGGTGGGAACCATCAGCGACGCGACGGCCAGCAGCGTTGACCACTGCGCCTGGCCGAGGCTGCCCATTCCCCAGAGCGAAAGCTGGCGAAGCTGGGCATCATTGCTGAGCCATGACAGCACCCCGACGGCCGCGCCGCACAGGGCGTTGATGGCAATTCCCACCAGCAGCAGGCGCGACAGGGAAGCATCACGCTGTCGGCTGAGCAGGAAAATCACGAAGGTGGCGGCCAGCGCGCCGAGAAACGCCGCCAGCATCGGGGCATACAGCATCACCAGTGCAGGCAGCGAGAGCGGAAGAACCACCCACAGCGCAACGGCGAGCGCCGCGCCGCTGCTGATGCCGAGCAGTCCCGGGTCCGCCAGCGGATTTCGAAACAGCCCCTGCATCACGCAGCCCGCCAGCGCCAGTGAACCGCCGATAGCCAGCGCCAGCAGCACGCGAGGCAGGCGGATCGTCAGCCAGATTTGACGCAGCGCCTCGTCGGTGCCGTTCCACAGCAGGCTGATCGGCAGGCGTAATGCCCCAACCCCGGTCGCTGCGAGGGTCATGACGGTCAGGATCGCGGTCAGCATCCATAAAGATAAGGCTATCCGCCGGGACATCAGGGCAGTTGCTCCGCTTTGGCACGCAGCTGCTGGATGGCTTCCGGCGTTCGCACGCTGAAGCCCAGCAGCGCCATATCGTCAATCGCCAGCACCTGCTTGTTCCGTCCCGCCGGGGTTTGCGCCAGGCCGGGCAGCGTCCACAGATTTGCTTCACCGCCCAGGGCGTTGAGACCGTCCTGAGAAATCACCACCAGATCGGGTCGGCTGGCGATCGTGCCTTCCTGAGACAGCGGCTGATAGCGGGTAAACCCCTGCATCGCGTTCTGCAGTCCCGCCGCACGAATGGCAGCATCCGCGCCGGTCTGTTGTCCGGCGGCCATGGCGGTCATCCCGCCGTGGTTGAGAATAAACAGCACCCGCTTATTGAGCGGCGACGCGGGAAGCGCCGACAGCGCCTGGCGCAGGGTGCTGCGCAGGACCTCCCCCTCGGCCTCGCGGTGCGTCGCTTCAGCGACGATCCGCACCTTTTCGTCAATGACGTTCAGGTCGTTACTGGCAGGAACAGCGATCACCCTGACGTGGCTTTGCTCAACCTGCTTTAGCGCCAGAGACGGCTGCGCCTGGGCGCTGGCCAGCACCAGCGTGGGGCGCATGGACAAGATCCCTTCCGCATTGAGCTGGCGCAGATAGCCCACGTCAGGCAGTGAATTCGCCGCCTGCGGCCACTGGCTGGTGCTGTCGCGCGCCACCAGGGAAGACGCCGCGCCGAGGGCGTAGACAATCTCGGTGACGTCGCCGCCGAGGGTAACGATTTTCTCCTGCGGCGCAGCAAACGCCAGCAGGGGCAGGGCGCTGAGCAGGGCAAGCCACCGTTTCATGCGGCCAGCCCTTTCGCCGTTAAGGCGTCAATCTGGCTGCGCCACTGGCTCTGCTCCGGTTCGCCTTCCGTACGCTGGCCGTACAGCTGTGCGATTTGCGTTCCATCGGCGGCAAACAGCTCCAGGCTGGTGACATGCCCGTCAGCCGTCGGCTTGCGCGTGACCCACGTTTCCGCAATGGATCCTTCAAGCAGATGCAGAGTAAAGGTTGGGTTAAAGACGTTCAGCCACCCTTTCATTGGCACCAGCTTTTCCACCGCGCCGGTGAAGATCTGCACGCAGCCGCGGTTGCCAACGAAGACCATGATTTCGTTACCGTCCCGACGCGCCGTCTCCAGGAGCTGCGCCAGCGCGGTGTTTTCTACCCGGCAGGCCAGATCGTCACCCACCAGGCGAAACGCCTGCTGGCGGCTGAGGTTATGGCGCTTGAGCAGGCTGAAGAACTGATGAACGTCGGTCATGGCGCGCCACTCGTTATCCACGAGAGCAGCATTTGCGTTTTCTGCATGAGCCGGGGCATCGGCCATCTTCAACGCCAGCGGAGGATTCTCGGCAAAGATAAAGCGGGTCAGCACGTCGCCCCAGGCTGAAACGTCGGTATAATCCGTGGCGTAGACCTTCAGCAGGGCATCGCCCTGGTGGTCGAAGAACTGAATGCTCTGCCGCTCGCCGCGGGCGGTGGCTTCACTGATGTGAAACGCGCTCGCCCACTGATTGAGGAACAGGCGCAGATCCAGCGCGCGCGGGTTCAGCACCAGCCCGGCGTGGCCGTTCAGGTGCTGGTTGGTAAATTTCCCGACCTGCTCGTGTACGGCGTATTCGTTGCGGCAGATACATTTGGTTTCGCCCACCGCCTCCAGCGCGCCCAGGATCTCGCGGATTTCACCGCGCAGTCGCCAGGCGTCGTGACCTACGCGGGCAAAGGTCAGCTCTGCTTCACTGATGTTCATTAACCCCGCGACGTCGCGCGCGTACTTACCCGGATTGGCTTCTTTTAGCTCAAGCCAGCGCGTGTAGTGATTCATTGTCTCTTCCTTCTGAATAGTTGCCCCGAAGGGAATTACCACTGATAGCTTACGAAAATCTTGCCGTTACGACCGTCCTGCGGAATGCCCTGAGGTGACCAGTACGCTTTGTCAAAGGCGTTGCCCAGCACCAGCGTGGTGGTCACGCCCTTGAGCTGCTCCTGGCCCTTATAGCTGACGTAGAAATCGTTGACCGCATAGCCCGGCTGCTTGCTGTAGCTGCTGCTGACGTGGGTTGAGCGATCGGCAAAGGTGCCGATCCAGCCGACGGAGAACCCGCTTTGCGCCACCGGGATATCCAGCTTGCTGGTGACGGTGTCCGGGTTAATGCTGGAGATGTACTCGCCCGTATCGGTGTCTTTCCCGCGCGTGCGGTTATAGGCCAGATCGAGGCTGAAGAGATCGGCCGAATATTTTGCCATCATATCCCAACCCCAGATTTTGGCATTCGGGACGTTGTACGACATGGTGGTCGCGGCGGCAAAATCGACGGTGGTGGAGATATAGTCTTTGGCTTTGGTATCGAAATAGCTGGCTTTAAACTCCAGCGCATCGTTGGCAAGCATCAAATCGTCAAAGCGCAGGCCAAAACCAAACTCCTGCGTTTCGTTGGTTTCCGGGCGCAGGTTCGGGTTTGGCACCCAGTAGTTGGTATAGAAGCGGCCAATGGAGAAGTGTTTGGCGTCGTTATACATCTCGCCCATGGTCGGCGCGCGGAAGGCCTGCGCGTAAGAGCCAAACAGCATCAGCCAGTCGGTTGGGCTGACGGTTAACCCGGCGCGGGATGACCACTTGTCTGCATCCACATCGTTGTAGCCGTCGCTGCTGCCGCGGTAGTTGTCATAGCGCGTGCCGCCCAGCAAGGTAACAGGCAGATCGCGCAGGGTGATCTCATCCTGCAGCCAGCCGGAGCTGAAGTCGATTTTCGCGTCCGGGAAGCCGGTGGTTGCCCCGCCCGGATGCTGCTCCTGACGATAGTATTCCCCGCCGTAGGTCAGAAGGTGTGCTGCAAAGGTGTCGCTGAACAGACGGGTGCGGTTTTCCACCTTGCCGCCTTTGGTCGTCTGCTTACGAAACTCACCGCTGCCGTCGACGTTCTGGGCATTAATGCGCGCTTCGGACCAGTAGACCTTCGCGTCGGCGTCCAGCCAGTCGTACCCTTCCGGTGCAATGTGGTAGCCAACCTGCGCATCGCGCTGGATGGTGGAACGGTCGGTCATCGGGTTACTGCTGTCCGCCCCGGTGGTTTGCGGATTTTTTGGCTCCTGGGCGGCGTTGTTGTAGTAGCGCAGGGAGCCGCTCAGGGTCTGGGCCGGGTCGATTTTCCAGCTGCCTTTCGCCAGCATGTTGTTGATGGATTCGTCGTTAGGCGCGGTAGCACCGTCGCTCTGGCGGATGTCACCGCGATCCCGGCTGGACCAGGAGACCAGACCGTCCAGCGTATCGGTGCGGCCATAGGCGCTGGCGCCCATCCCGAGGCTACGATCGCCCGTCGCGCCCGTTCCAAACACGCGGTAGCCGCTGTTTTTACCCGGTTCGAGCAGATCGTTGGCATCGGCGGTGTCATAAGAGATCACGCCGCCCAGCGCGCCGCTGCCGTACAGCAGGGCCGACGGGCCGCGGACCACCTCGATACGTTTGATTAGCGCGGGATCGAGGAAGGTGCTGTTCAGGTGGCCGGTATCGGTTCCCTGGCGCACGCCGTCAACCAGCACCAGCACGCCGCGGCGGTCATAGCCGCGCAGGTTGACGTCCTGCCCGTTGGTGCGCCCAGTGCCGTCAAGCGTCAGACCGGGGACGTTACGCAGCAGATCGGCCGCCGAGCTGGCGGTTTGTTTCTCCGGCGCGCTGGCGTCAATCACGCTTACCATCATGGGCGCTTCAAAGGCGCTGCGGGCGTTGCCCGTGGCGGTGACGGTAATGTCGTCTGTGGCGGCGAACGCGATGCCCGGCAGGGCGCTAACAATCGCCAGCGCCAGAAATGACGGACGTAAAGATGCGGAAGGCAGGTGTGGCATAGCAACTCTCCATAAGAAGTGAAAAGCGCTGGCTGCCTGGGTATCACCTGGGTGGCTGGCGTATTTTTAGGTGTTGTTTATTTTGTGAGGATCAGTTTTCCGGCATGGGTCTGGCGCAGAAGATAGCGCTGTCCGTCATGCTCGATAATGACCCGTCCCTCATCGCCGAGGAGGGTTTTGCTGTCAATGCGACGCTCGGTAAGGGCTGGTGCTGTGTCTGTTTTTGCTGGCGTTGCCGCGCTGTTATCCGTACGTGACATAATGTATATAAATAACAATCAATGTAACAATGATAATCATTATCAATAAACTGCAAATTGACGGCAAGAGTTTTTGTGAAAAAAGGGTGAGGGGATCAAATTTGGGGGTGAGGTGCGGTCTGATGCCCTCACTCCGACCCTCTCCCACTGGGAGAGGGAGAAGGGCACAATCGTAGGTCGGGTAAGCGCAGCGCCACCCGACAATAACATCAGAAGCGAGAATCTACCGCAGCTGCCAGCTTCTCCAGCAGCAGTTCGCTGTCTTCCCAGCTCAGGCACGGGTCGGTGATCGACTGGCCGTAAACCATCTGCTGTCCGGCAACGATTTTCTGCGTGCCTTCTTTGATAAAGCTCTCAGCCATAATCCCTGCAACGGCGGTCGAGCCGCTGCGGATCTGCTGGCAGATCTCATCGCAGACGTCCAGCTGGCGGCGATGCTGCTTCTGGCAGTTGCCGTGGCTGAAATCCACCACCAGATGTTCCGGCAGGTCGAACTCGGCCAGCGTTTCGCAGGCCGCCGCAATATCTTGGGCATGGTAATTGGGCTTCTTTCCGCCGCGCATAATGATATGCCCGTAAGGGTTACCGCTGGTCTGGTAGATGGTCATATGACCGCTCTTATCCGGCGACAGGAACATGTGGCTGGCACGGGCAGCGCGGATGGCATCAACCGCGATACGGGTGTTGCCATCGGTCCCGTTTTTGAAGCCGACCGGGCATGAGAGGGCCGAGGCCATCTCACGGTGGATCTGGCTTTCGGTGGTGCGCGCGCCAATCGCGCCCCAGCTGATCAGATCGGCGATAAACTGCCCGGTCACCATATCGAGAAACTCGGTCGCCGTCGGAACGCCCAGCTCGTTGACCTGTAAAAGCAGCTTCCGCGCCAGCTCGATACCGTGGTTAACGCGATAGCTGCCGTTGAGGTCAGGGTCGGAAATCAGGCCTTTCCAGCCCACCACGGTGCGCGGTTTTTCAAAGTAGGTGCGCATCACGATCTCAAGGCGATGCTGGTACTTATCCCGCAGTCCCTGAAGTCGTTTTGCATAATCCATCGCGGCATCCAGATCGTGGATGGAGCAAGGCCCAATCACTACCAGAAGACGTTTGTCTTCACCGTTCAGGATTTTTTCAATGCGGCGGCGGGAGGCCGTCACATGTTCCGCGACGGCGGCGGAAACGGGATGCCGCTGTGCCAGTTCAGCCGGCGTGACCAGGCTGTCAATGCGCGCAGTGCGGAGTTCATCGGTTTTATTCATGGAATGTCTCAGAAAATTTTTGCTTCATCGGCAGACTACCGGGAAGTGATGGGCATCACCTTAAACCAATCCCTGCTGATTTCAAGTTCGGGGCGACACCGCCCCGTGGTTGCAGATGATGATACCTGAATCCGAGCTAATGTACTAGCATATTAGTACATGCGGCGATTAAGCCCCATGATGTCGAGAATTTTGGTGGCAATTTCTTCAACCGAATAGTTGGTGCTGTTCAGCCACGGGATCTGGTTTTTGCGGTACAGCGCTTCCACTTCGGAGACCTCCATCCGGCACTGGCGCATGGAGGCGTAGCGGCTGTTCTCGCGGCGCTCCTCGCGGATGGCAGCAAGGCGTTCCGGGTTGATCGTCAGGCCGAACAGCTTGTGCTGCAGCGGCTTAAGGGCGGCGGGCAGCACCAGGTTATCCATGTCGTCGGCGATAAACGGGTAGTTTGCGGCTCGAATGCCAAACTGCATTGCCAGATAGAGGCTGGTCGGGGTTTTACCGCAGCGCGACACGCCAAGCAGGATCACCTGCGCCTGGTCGAGATTTCGCAGCGAAATACCGTCGTCGTGGGCGAGGGTGTAGTCGATAGCGGCGATACGCGCGTCGTACTTGGTCAGGTTGCCGGGGTTCAGCCCGTGGGTACGGTGGGCAATCGGGGTCGGGTCGAGCTTCAGCTCGCTTTGCAGCGGAGCCACCAGCGCCTGTACGATATCCTGGCAGAAGCCTTCACTTTGCAGAATGATGGAGCGAATCTCCGGGATCACGATAGAGTAGAACACCAGCGGGCGGACGCCGGTCTGCTGGTAGATGGCGTCAATCTGGTCCTTCACCGCTTTGGCGCGGCTCTCGTTTTCAACAAACGGCAGCGTGATGCTGTTAATCGAGACGGGAAACTGCGACATCACCGCGTGGCCCAGCACCTCGGCGGTGATCGCCGTACCATCAGAAATATAAAAAACGTGGCGATCGACAGCACTATCCATTTTACTCACCCTGAATATCAGACCTAATTGTCTGAAAGCATAAATTAAAAAAGTAAATTACACAGCAAAGAACTTATCCTAATTATGAATGAAACGCTGTTTTTGATTTTCCTGAAAAGTGGATTTCATTTTTCAAATAGCGACTTTATTTTTGGGGTTTCTGGCTGAATATAGAGGAATCATCGGGTTAATCGTTGATGGGAAAGTATCCGAAAAGTTGAAATTTTAAATTGCTTACACGATTCACCGTTTTTTTAGCGGAAATAAATATGCCAGTATAAATACGTAGTCAGGTGTTACTTACTCCGATCAAATATCACAAAAGGATTGTTTCGATGTCCAACAATGGCTCGTCACCGCTGGTGCTTTGGTATAACCAACTCGGCATGAATGATGTAGACAGAGTTGGGGGCAAAAATGCCTCCCTGGGTGAAATGATTACAAATCTGTCAGGTATGGGTGTCTCCGTACCGAACGGGTTTGCCACCACCGCCGATGCCTTTAACCTGTTTTTAGACCAGAGCGGTGTTAACCAGCGCATTTACGACCTGCTGGATAAAACGGATATTGATGACGTCACCGAGCTTGCCAAAGCCGGGGCGCAGATCCGCCAGTGGATCATCGACACACCTTTCCAGCCGGAACTGGAAAAAGCCATTCACGACGCGTACGACCAGCTCTCTGCTGACGACGCGCAGGCCTCCTTTGCCGTACGTTCCTCTGCGACCGCAGAAGATATGCCGGACGCCTCGTTTGCCGGGCAGCAGGAAACCTTCCTGAACGTCCAGGGTTACGATGCGGTGCTGGTGGCGGTGAAGCACGTGTTTGCTTCCCTGTTTAACGACCGCGCCATCTCCTATCGCGTGCACCAGGGCTATGACCATCGCGGCGTGGCGCTCTCCGCTGGCGTGCAGCGCATGGTGCGCTCGGACGTGGGCTCATCCGGCGTGATGTTCTCCATTGATACCGAATCCGGCTTCGACCAGGTGGTGTTTATCACCTCCGCGTGGGGTCTGGGTGAGATGGTGGTGCAGGGTGCGGTAAACCCTGACGAATTCTATGTCCACAAGCCAACGCTGGCCGCTGGCCGTCCGGCGGTGGTGCGCCGCACCATGGGCTCGAAAAAAATCCGCATGATCTATGCCCCGACCCAGGAGCATGGCAAGCAGGTTAAAATTGAAGATGTACCGCAGGAGCAGCGCGA
The DNA here is from genome assembly GCF_047530595.1 of Enterobacter sp. 01-M-02-SI-ECC. Taxonomy (NCBI): domain Bacteria; kingdom Pseudomonadati; phylum Pseudomonadota; class Gammaproteobacteria; order Enterobacterales; family Enterobacteriaceae; genus Enterobacter; species Enterobacter sp. 01-M-02-SI-ECC. Next base: position 559,078 of record NZ_JBLKCZ010000001.1, read on the forward strand.
CCGCTTCTCCCTGACCGACGCCGAAGTGCAGGAACTGGCGAAGCAGGCGGTGCAGATCGAAAAACACTACGGTCGTCCGATGGACATCGAATGGGCGAAAGACGGTAACACCGGCAAGCTGTTTATCGTGCAGGCGCGTCCGGAAACCGTCCGCTCGCGCGGTCAGGTGATGGAGCGTTATACGCTGCACGCGCAGGGTAAAATCGTGGCGGAAGGCCGCGCCATCGGTCACCGCATCGGTGCCGGTCCGGTCAAAGTGATCCACGACATCAGCGAGATGAACCGTATTGAGCCCGGCGACGTGCTGGTAACCGACATGACCGACCCGGACTGGGAACCGATCATGAAGAAAGCGGCGGCTATCGTCACCAACCGCGGCGGTCGTACCTGCCACGCGGCGATCATTGCCCGCGAGCTGGGTATTCCTGCGGTTGTCGGCTGCGGTGACGCCACCGAGCGCATGAAGGACGGGCAGAACGTGACCGTCTCCTGTGCCGAAGGTGATACCGGCTACGTCTACGCCGATATCCTCGACTTCAGCGTGAAGAGCTCAAGCGTGGATACCATGCCGGACCTGCCGCTGAAGATCATGATGAACGTCGGCAACCCGGACCGCGCGTTTGACTTCGCCTGCCTGCCGAACGAAGGCGTTGGCCTGGCGCGTCTGGAATTTATCATCAACCGTATGATCGGCGTTCACCCGCGTGCGCTGCTGGAGTTTGACGACCAGGATCCGAAGCTGCAGAACGAAATCCGCGAGATGATGAAAGGCTACGACTCGCCGAAAGAGTTCTACGTCGGCCGTCTGACAGAAGGGATCGCGACGCTGGGCGCTGCCTTCTATCCAAAACGCGTGATCGTGCGTCTGTCTGACTTTAAGTCTAACGAGTACGCCAACCTGGTCGGCGGCGAGCGCTACGAGCCGGAAGAAGAGAACCCGATGCTGGGCTTCCGCGGGGCCGGACGCTACGTGTCCGACAGCTTCCGCGACTGCTTCGCGCTGGAGTGTGAAGCGGTGAAACGCGTGCGCAACGACATGGGACTGACCAACGTCGAAATCATGATCCCGTTCGTGCGTACCGTGGATCAGGCGAAAGCCGTTGTGGACGAGCTGGAGCGTCAGGGTCTGAAGCGCGGCGAGAACGGGCTGAAGATCATCATGATGTGCGAAATCCCGTCCAACGCCCTGCTTGCCGAGCAGTTCCTCGAGCACTTCGACGGCTTCTCTATCGGCTCGAACGACATGACGCAGCTGACGCTGGGTCTGGACCGCGACTCCGGCGTGGTCTCCGAGCTGTTCGACGAGCGCAACGAGGCGGTGAAAGCGCTGCTCTCCATGTCCATCCGTGCGGCGAAGAAGCAGGGTAAATACGTCGGGATCTGCGGTCAGGGTCCATCCGACCATGAAGACTTTGCCGCATGGCTGATGGAAGAGGGGATCGATAGCCTGTCCCTGAACCCGGACACCGTGGTGCAAACCTGGCTGAGCCTGGCGGAACTGAACAAGTAACGCCACGCTGACCCGAAAAGGCGAGGATATTATTCCTCGCCTTTTTTATTTCATTTCTTATTTGCTCCCCATCACAAATAAAGTAAAAAACCAAATATCATAATTTGTCTGTCAATTTAGACAATTGTTAGCGCGCAAACCGTTGCTAATACTTGAGCCTTACTGCGCATTTCCCTTAAGAAGATGCGCAACTGGTTGAAATACGTTTTAACCTGATAAAAAGGCAAATAACAATGACACTCTCCTCTGTATTGCGTACCAAAGATAAAATAGGTTATGGCTTAGGCGATATGGCCAGCGCGCTGGTCTGGCAAACGGCAACCTTATTTCTCGCTTATTTTTATACAGACGTATTTGGGCTACCCGCCGCGATTATGGGCACCATGTTTTTAGTGGTGCGCGTGGTCGATGCGTTTGTCGATCCGTGCATTGGCGCACTGGTTGACCGCACCCGGACGCGCCACGGTCGTTTCCGTCCCTGGCTGTTGTGGTTTGCCATTCCGTTCGGGGTGAGCTGCCTCATTACCTTCTATGTGCCGGACGTTGGGCCGACGGGAAAAATCGTTTATGCCTGCGTGACCTACGCGATTTTAAGCCTGATTTACTCCGCGATTAACGTGCCTTACTGCGCCATGCCCGGCGCGCTGACGCTGGATCCGCGCGAGCGTCATTCTCTGCAGTCGTGGCGCTTTGGCCTGTCGTTTATCGGCGGGCTGATCGTGACGGTTATTGCCCTGCCGCTGGTCTCACTGTTAGGCCAGGGCAACGTGCAGAAAGGCTATTTCTATGCCATGAGCCTGATGGGGCTGTTAGGCATTGTGCTGTTCTTCTGCTGTTTCCTGATGACCCGAGAGCGTTATTCTCCGCGCAATGATACCTCCGGCTCCATGCTCACCGATTTAAAACTGCTGGCCGGTAACAGCCAGTGGCGTATTGTGTTCCTGTTTAATATTTTGCTGTTAACGGCGGTGGTGACGCGCGGTTCCGCCACCATGTATTACGTGAACTATGTGCTGCTGCGTCCGGATCTGGTTTTTGCCTTTATTGTTTCCGGCATGGTGGCCTCCTTAAGCGGCGCATTATTATCTGAACGACTGCTGGGGAAATTTGACCGCGTGCGCGCCTACCAGTGGACGATTATCTCCTTCGTTATCTTCGGCGCGCTGATTTTCTTCCTGCCTCCTTCACAGGTGTGGCTAATCTTTGGCCTTAACATTGTCTTTAGCTTTATTCAAAACCTTACCACGCCGCTGCAGTGGACCATGTTCTCCGATGTGGTCGACTACGAAGAGCACCGGAGCGGCCGTCGTCTGGACGGGCTGGTTTTCTCCACCGCGCTGTTTGCCATCAAGTTTGGCCTGGCGCTGGGCGGGGCGGTCGTCGGCTGGGTGCTTGGCATGGTGGATTACGCCCCGGGCCAGGCAACCCAGTCGCCAGGCGTTCTCTCGACCATCAACGCGCTTTTCACCCTTATCCCGTGCGCGCTGTTCCTCTGCATGGTCGCGCTGCTTGCCATCTACAAGCTAAACAGCCGGCTGGTGGATTCCATCGCCCGGGAGCTGGCCAGCAAGCGTGAAGTCAGACCCGAAGCGGGGCAGCTCAGCCCGGCAACCCCTTCCGCACTACAGGAGTAAAACATGACGACTATCTATAAGGACGCGGGACGTCCCTTGCACGAGCGCGTCGCCGATTTACTGGCGCGCATGACCCCGGAAGAGAAGTTCGCCCAGATGCACGCGTACTGGCTGATCCTCGATGAAAACGGTAACCACCGCGAGCGCAGCGATCTGAGTGACGAATTCGCCGGCGTGAGCGAGCAGGCTGCGCTCAGCGAACGGCTTAAGCTGGGCGTCGGGCAGATCACGCGGCCGCTGGGCACCCACATCGTTGACGCGAAAACCGGCGTGCGCGCGGCGAATCGCCTGCAGCGCATGATGATGGAAGAGACGCGGCTCGGCATTCCGGCGCTGTTCCATGAAGAGTGTCTGGTGGGGCTGCTGTGCAAAGACGCCACCCTCTTCCCGTCGTCATTGAACTACGGTTCGACCTGGGATCCGGAGCTGGTGCAGAGGGCGGCAGAGCAGATCGGCAAAGAGGCGCGCTCCGTCGGCTGCCAGCAGGGGCTTGCGCCGGTGCTGGACGTGTCCCGAGACGTGCGCTGGGGGCGAACCGAAGAGACCTTCGGGGAAGATCCCTGGCTGGTGGGCGTGATGGCGACCGCCTACGTGAAGGGTTTACAGGGCGATAAGCGCGACCTGCTGGCAACCCTGAAACATTACGTGGGTCACTCGTTCAGTGAAGGAGCGCGCAACCATGCGCCGGTCCATCTGGGGTTCAGCGAGCTGAACGACACCTTCCTGCTGCCGTTTGAAATGGCGGTCAAGCTGGCAAACGCCGGTTCGGTTATGCCCGCGTACCACGATATTGATAACCAGCCGGGGCACAGCGACAGCTTCCTGCTGACCGCCGTCCTGCGCGAGCAGTGGGGATTCGACGGTATTATTGTGGCGGATTACGGCGGCGTCAGCCTGCTGCACCAGCACCACGGGATTTCCCACGACGCGGCCGAATCTGCCGCGCTGGCGTTCAACGCCGGGCTGGACGTTGAGCTGCCGAAAGACGACTGCGCGCGGCATCTGGCGGAAGCGGTAGAGCGCGGGCTGATCTCTATGGCGAAGGTCGATGAGATCGTGGCGCGTACGCTGACGGAAAAATTCCGCCTTGGCCTGTTTGAAAACCCGTACGCGGATGAAAACGGTATCGACCTGCAAAACGATATGACCCGCCGGGCCGCGCGGGAGGTGGCGACGAAATCGCTCACGCTGCTGGAAAATAACGGCATTTTACCGCTAGGCGGCAAACCTCGGGTCGCGGTAGTGGGGCCGACGGCAGACGATCCGCTGGCGTTACTAAGCGGCTACAGCTTCCCGGTGCATTTGATCATCAGCGATATGGTGGAAGAGACCTCGCAGGTCACGACCCCGCGCGCGGCGCTGGAGCAGTATCTCGGTGCTTCGAACGTCCGCTATGCCAAAGGGTGCCACATCATCGAAAAACGGATGGCGGGCGCGCCGGTCTTCCCGGGCGACAGCGGCGGCAAACCGATGCAGCAGTCACCGGTATCGCAAAGTATCGCTCTGATCCCCGAGGCCGTGAACGCCGCGCAGGAGAGTGACGTGGTGGTGGCCTGCGTGGGCGATCTCGCCGGGCTGTTCCAGAGCGGTACCGTGGGGGAAGGTTCCGATACCGACTCCCTGAACCTGCCGGGCGTGCAGCAACAGCTGCTGGAAGCGCTGGTCGCCACCGGTAAACCGGTGATTGTGGTGATGACCGGGGGGCGTCCATACAACCTGCAAGGTCTGGAAGACAAGGTCGCGGCGCTGATGATGGCCTGGGGGCCGGGGCAGGAAGGGGGCTGGGCGATTGCGGACGTGTTAACCGGACGTGCGGAGCCGCAGGGTCGCCTGGTGGTGAGCGTGCCGAAAAGCGCCGGCGCGATGCCGTATTACTACAATCACAAGCTCAAAAGCGGCGGTACGCCGTTTGCGTTCCATTTCGGTTCGCGTTACCCGTTTGGCTTCGGCCTCGGCTGGACGCAGTTTAGCTGGGGTGCAGCCCGCGTCGCCGAAAGCAGCGTGCCGGTCGACGGAGAGGTGATACTCAGTGTCGATATCACCAATACCGGGGAGCGCAGCGGCAGCGAGGTGGTGCAGGTTTACGTCAGGGATAAGGTCGCCACCCAGGTGCGGCCGCTTCAGGAGCTGAAGGCCTTCCAGCGCGTCACGCTCTCACCGGGCGAAACCGCCACGCTCACCTTTACGCTGCCGGTTGAGATGTTCAACTTCACCCGTCGCGACGGAAAACGCATCGTTGAGCCGGGCGAGTTTGAGCTTCAGGTTGGCGCATCGTCGGCGGATATCCGCGAGGCGGTGACGGTCAATGCGACAGGAGAAACGCGGGTGCTGCCTGCTGAGTGGCGGATGCTCAGTACCTGTGAGGTCAGACGCGCGTAGTCAGGATAAAAAAAAGCCCATCGTGGGAGATGGGCAAAGACTACACACAGCAATTCGTTGTTTCACTCAGGGGATTTCCATGCTTATAAATCAAGGTGTTGATTTATAACCGTGTGCTAATAGTAGGCATTGTGTTATTTAGCGTCGATCGGATTCGTCTCAATAGTTAAAGAGACGTAAAGAATTCTTGAGGTTATTAGTAGACTTACTGCTGAAAAGGCGGGTCTGACCAGTGAGCAACGAATAAATACTTTAGCAGCGTTTAAGTATCATGCGGGAGAGTGTAGGCCGGGTGGGCGTTAACGCCACCCGGCAGCATACCTTAATGCGTGTTCTTCTCTTCCAGCTCTTCCAGTTCGCTCAAAATCACGTCCGGGTCAGTTCCCGGCGGCGGAATTTCATGCACCCAGGCAGAGAACAGACGCCAGGTGACGGCGAGCAGCACCGGGCCAATAAACAGGCCAATCATGCCAAAGGCAATCAATCCGCCAATGACCCCGGAGAGGATCAGGATCAGCGGCAGGTCTGCGCCCATGCGGATGAGGATCGGACGAATCACGTTATCCATGGTGCCGACCACGCAGCTCCAGACCAGCAGCACCGTTCCCCACGTGGTATCGCCCGTCCAGTAGAGCCAGATAATGCTGGGGACCAGCACCAGCAACGGTCCCAGTTGCGCAAGACAGGTCATCAGCATGACAACGGTGAACACGGTGGCGTACGGTACGCCGGAAATTGCCAGACCGATCCCGCCCAGCACCGCCTGCACCAGCGCGGTGACCACCACCCCCAGCGCAACCGCGCGCACGGCCTGTGCGGCCAGCAGTACCGCGGCGTCACCGCGTTTGCCCGCCAGGCGGGTGGCAAAGTGACGAACGCCTAAAGCCACCTGCTCGCCGCGCCAGTAGAGCAGGGCGCTGAAGAGCAGCATCAGGGTACAGTGCATCATAAAGCGGCCGATATGCGCCGCCTGACCGACAAACCAGGTGGTAGTGGTGCCAATATACGGGCGGACTTTTGCCATCAGCGCGCTGCCGCCCATCTCCAGCAGGCTATGCCAGCCGCTGTAGAGTTTTGAGCCCACCACCGGAATGCTGTTCAGCCAGGCGAGATCCGGCAGCGTCAGGTCACCGCTGCTAATGGCGCGAATAACCGGGCCACTGGAATCCACCAGGCTATTCACCAGCAGGGCGATCGGAATAATAAACAGCAGGAACAGCAGGAGCGTCATGACCAGTACGGCGAGCCCGCGGCGGCCAAACAGCAGCTTCTGCAAGCGCAGCAGCAAAGGCCACGTGGCAACGACTACGGTCGCGGCCCACGCAAAGCCGAGAATAAAGGGTTGAACAATCCACAGACACGCAATAATCATGAGGGCCAGAAACAGCACCGACAGCAAAATTTGCGCAACATCCCTGGGCTGGCGAAGATTGACCATAAATGAAACTTTCCTTAAAAGAACGCCAGTACGACTGGCGGGAACGGAAAACCGCGTCTCTTTAATCATTAATGATCTCAGCGGTTTTTAACAGGCGAATTCTGCCTGTAATTCAGCAGAGATTATAAGAAAAAAATGTGATAAAACTTTTAAGATACACGCAAACGATTTCATACAACTCTAATTAGGGTCGACAGTCATGATCCCACAGATTTCTCAGGCACCTGGCGTCGTTCAGCTGGTGCTTAATTTTTTGCAGGCACTGGAGCAACAGGGTTTTACAGGTGATACCGCCACGAACTATGCCGACAGGCTGACGATGGCGACCGATAACAGTATCTACCAGCTTCTTCCCGATGCCGTGGTTTTCCCCCGTTCAACGGCCGACGTCGCGCTTATCGCCCGGCTCGCCACGCAGGAGCGGTTTGCCTCGCTGGTCTTTACGCCGCGCGGCGGCGGCACCGGGACCAACGGTCAGGCGCTGAACCAGGGCATCATTGTTGATATGTCGCGCTATATGAACCGCATCATTGAGATCAACCCGGAGGAGGGGTGGGTGCGGGTCGAAGCGGGCGTCATCAAAGATCAGCTTAATCAGTATCTCAAGCCTTACGGCTACTTTTTTGCCCCGGAGCTCTCCACCAGCAACCGCGCGACCCTTGGCGGGATGATTAACACGGATGCCTCCGGCCAGGGCTCGCTGGTCTACGGTAAAACCTCCGATCACGTGCTGGGCGTTCGTGCCGTTCTGCTGGGTGGCGATATTCTTGATACGCAGCCAATGCCGGTCGAACTGGCGGAAACGTTGGGTAACGATAATACCGCTATCGGGCGCATCTATCGCACCGTGCTGGAACGCTGTCGCGACAACCGCCAGCTTATTCTCGATAAATTCCCCAAGCTGAACCGCTTCCTGACCGGGTACGATCTGCGTCACGTCTTTAACGATGACCTGACCCAGTTTGATTTAACCCGCGTGCTGACCGGCTCCGAAGGGACGCTGGCGTTTATTACCGAAGCGCGGCTGGATATCACCCGCTTGCCGAAAGTGCGTCGCCTGGTAAACGTCAAATACGACTCCTTCGACTCCGCGCTGCGCAATGCGCCGTTTATGGTGCAAGCGCAGGCGCTGTCGGTGGAGACCGTCGACTCTAAGGTACTCAATCTGGCCCGGGAAGATATTGTCTGGCACTCCGTAAGCGACCTCATTACCGACGTGCCGGACAAAGAGATGCTCGGTCTCAACATCGTGGAATTTGCCGGCGATGATGCGGAGCTGATTGAGCGGCAGGTCACCACGCTCTGCCAGCGGCTGGATGAGCTGATTGCGCAGGGTGAAGGCGGCGTGATCGGCTGGCAGCTCTGTAACGATCTGGCCGGGATTGAGCGTATCTATGCGATGCGTAAAAAAGCCGTGGGCCTGCTCGGTAATGCGAAAGGGGCGGCGAAGCCCATTCCCTTTGCCGAAGATACCTGCGTGCCGCCCGAGCATCTGGCGGATTACATCGTGGAGTTTCGCGCCCTGCTGGACAGCCACGGCCTGAGCTATGGCATGTTCGGCCACGTCGACGCCGGGGTACTGCACGTGCGTCCGGCGCTGGACATGTGCGACCCGCAGCAGGAGATCCTGATGAAGCAGATCTCCGACGACGTGGTGGCCTTAACCGCCAAATACGGCGGCCTGCTGTGGGGAGAGCACGGGAAAGGGTTCCGCGCGGAATACAGCCCGGCATTCTTTGGCGAACAGCTCTACGCGGAATTGCGTAAGGTGAAAGCGGCGTTCGACCCGCACAACCGCCTCAACCCGGGTAAAATCTGCCCGCCTGAAGGCGTAGACGCGCCAATGCTGCAGGTGGATGCCGTCAAGCGCGGCACCTACGACAGGCAGATCCCGATTGCGGTGCGCTCGTCCTGGCGCGGCGCGATGGAGTGCAACGGCAATGGCCTGTGCTTTAACTTTGATGTGAAAAGCCCGATGTGCCCGTCGATGAAAATCACCAGCAACCGTATCCACTCGCCGAAAGGGCGGGCGACGCTGGTGCGCGAGTGGCTGCGTCTGCTGGCCGACCGCGGGGTGGATCCGCTCAGGCTGGAGCAGGAGCTGCCGGAAAAACGGGCCAGCCTGCGCTCGCTGATTGAGCGCACCCGCAACAGCTGGCATGCCAACAAGGGCGAGTACGATTTCTCCCATGAGGTGAAAGAGGCGATGTCCGGCTGTCTGGCCTGTAAAGCCTGCTCTACCCAGTGCCCGATTAAAATCGACGTGCCGGAATTCCGCTCGCGTTTCCTGCAGCTTTACCACACCCGATACCTCCGCCCGGTGCGCGACCATCTGGTGGCGACGGTGGAAAGCTACGCGCCGCTGATGGCGCGGGCGCCAAAGACCTTCAACTTCTTTATCAACCAGCCGCTGGTGCGCAAGCTCTCCGAAAAACACATCGGCATGGTCGATCTCCCGCTGCTGTCGGTCCCGTCTCTGCAGCGCCAGCTTGTCGGCCACCGTTCGGCGAACATGACCCTCGAACAGCTGGAGGCGCTCGCTCCGGAGCAAAAAGCGAATGTGGTGCTGGTGGTGCAGGATCCGTTCACCAGCTACTACGATGCGCAGGTTGTGGCCGATTTCGTCCGTCTGGCGGAGAAGGTGGGTTACCAGCCGGTGGTTCTGCCGTTCTCTCCCAACGGCAAGGCGCAGCACATTAAGGGTTTCCTGAAGCGATTTGCGAAGACCGCGCAGAAAACGTCTGACTTCTTAAACCGCGTGGCGCAACTCGGGATACCGATGGTCGGCGTCGATCCGGCGCTGGTGCTTTGCTATCGCGATGAATATAAGCAGACGCTGGGCGATAAGCGCGGCGATTTTAACGTCATGCTGGTGCACGAGTGGCTTCCGGTGGCGCTGGCAGATAAGGCCGTTCAGGACGTCAGCGGTGAACCGTGGTATCTGTTCGGCCACTGCACGGAAGTGACCGCGCTGCCGGGTGCCCCCGCGCAGTGGGCGTCCGTTTTTGCCCGCTTCGGTGCGAAGCTGGAGAGCGTCAACGTAGGCTGCTGCGGGATGGCCGGAACCTACGGACACGAAGTGAAAAACCACGCCAACTCGCTCGGCATCTATGAGCTGTCCTGGCATCAGGCGATGCAGCGTTTGCCGCGAAACCGCTGTCTGGCGACAGGCTACTCCTGCCGCAGCCAGGTAAAACGGGTAGAAGGTAACGGTGTGCGTCACCCATTGCAGGCTTTACTGGAGATAATTGGATGATCTGGAAACGTGCCGTCACGCTGCAGGCGCTGAACGCCATGGGCGAGGGGAATATGGTGGGGCTGCTGGATATCCAGTTCATCCGCATTGGCGACGATGAAATTGAGGCCACCATGCCGGTCGATAGTCGCACCCACCAGCCGTTTGGTTTATTGCACGGCGGGGCCTCCGTCGTGCTGGCCGAAACGCTGGGCTCGGTGGCGGGGTATCTCTGTACCGAAGGGGAGCAGAAGGTTGTCGGACTCGAGGTGAATGCTAACCACATTCGCTCGGTGCGCAGCGGGCGCGTGCGCGGTGTTTGCCGCGCGCTGCACGCCGGAAGCCGCCATCAGGTGTGGCAGATAGATATTCTCGATGAGCAGGATCGCCTGTGCTGCTCGTCGCGGCTGACCACGGCGGTTGTGTAAAGTTTTCAGATGTTTTGCCTTTGGTCAAAAACTAGCCAGTCCGTTGTGATATACTGGTCAGGTTTTGTACATAAGCGAGGACATCATGGATACTGAAATAACCCCAACACAGCTGGCAATTGAATATTTACGTCGCGATAAAAGCAACCTGTCTCCGGCGCAGTACCTGAAAAAGCTGAAACAGCTTGAGCTGGAATTTACAGATTTGCTGGCGCTCTCTTCGAATGAACTGAAAGAAGAGATCTACTTTGCCTGGCGGTTGGGCGTTCACGTCCATTAAGTACATGAGAGTAAAAGGGCCGCGAGTGCGGCCTTTTTTGTGTCTGAAATTCAGTATCGGGCGGCGGTGACGCCACCCGATATTTTCCTCAGACATTGACGGCGTTGATCAGCCGCGACTTCATGGACTGATACGCAGACGCCGCAAAATCCTCCGCCCAGCGCTGGTCCTCAATCGCCTCCAGCTGCACCGCGCAGTACTTCGTTTCCGGCGTTTTGGAGATGGGATCGAGATTATCCTGGGTCAGCTCGTTGCAGGCGCCAATCCACCATTGATAGGTCATATAGACCGCCCCGGGGTTGATACGCTCGCTAATGCTGGCGCGGGTAATCACTTTGCCGCGACGCGAACGCACCCAGACCAGCTGGCCCTCTGAGATGCCCAGCTTTTCCGCATCGGCTGGGTTCATTTGCACCCGGCCCGGCTCATCGGCCAGGCTTTGCAGCGCGGCGCAGTTCCCGGTCATCGAGCGGCAGGAGTAGTGTCCCACTTCACGAACCGTACACAGCACCAGCGGGAAATCCGCGTCCGGAGTTTCCGCCGGCGCGCGCCACGGGGCGGCAAAGAGCTGGCCTTTACCGGTTGGGGTGTCGAACTGATTGTCTTTATACAGGTACGGCGTTCCCGGATGATCCAGCGTCGGGCACGGCCACTGCACGTGGCCCATCTCGCCCATTTTTTCATACGTCACGCCGTAGAAGAGCGAGCACAGCTCGCGCATTTCATCCCAGACCTGCTGGTTGTCGTCATAATGCATCGGGTAGCCCATCTCGGTGGCGAGCAGGCTGATGATTTCCCAGTCGCGCTTCACGTTGCCGCTGGCCTCAATGGCTTTGCCAAAACGCTGGAACCCGCGATCGGCACAGGTAAAGACGCCGCCGTGTTCACCCCAGGAGGTGGCAGGAAGCAGGACGTCCGCCACTTCTGCCGTTTTGGTCATAAAGATGTCCTGAACCACCACAAAGTCGAGCGCCTCAAAACCGCTGCGAACGAGACCGAGATCGGCTTCGGTCTGAAGCGGATCTTCCCCCATGATGTAGTAGGCCTTGACCTTGCCTTCCAGCGCCAGATGGGGCACCTCGGTAATGCGCGTTCCGACCCGATCGTCCATTTTATTGACGTCAATTCCCCAGGCATCGGCAAACTTCTGCCTGACCGCCGGATCGGTCACATCCTGATAGCCCGGGAACATATTCGGCAGAACGCCCATATCGCAGGCGCCCTGAACGTTGTTTTGTCCGCGCACCGGCCCGACGCCGACGGCAGGGCGGCCGAGGTTGCCGGTCAGCAGCGCCAGGCTGGAAAGCCCTTTAACCACATCCACGGCCTGACCAAACTGGGTCACGCCCATCCCCCACATCACGGTGGCGGAAGGGGCCGCCGCGAAGGTGCGCATCGCCTGGCGAACGTCGCGGGCGGGAATGCCGGTAAGATGCTCAACCGTCTCTGGCGCATAGTCTTTCACCGTCTGGCGATAGGCCTCAAGCCCCTCGGTAAAGCGTGCCACGTAGCTTTTGTCGTAGAGCTCCTCTTCCAGCAGCACGTAGCCAAAGGCGTTTACCAGCGCCATGTTGCTGCCGTTTTTCAGCTGCAGATGCTGGTCGGCAATGCGCGCCGTTTCAATGCGCCGCGGATCGCAGACGATAATTTTTGCGCCGTTTTCACGCGCTTTCAGCACGCGCCGGGCGACGATGGGGTGGGAGTCCGCGCAGTTATAGCCAAACACCAGCAGGCATTTTGAGTTTTCAATATCGTTGATTGAGTTGCTCATCGCGCCGTTGCCGAGCGTCTCCTGTAAACCGGCCACGGAAGGGCCGTGACAGACGCGCGCGCAGCAGTCCACGTTGTTGGTGTTCAGCACCGCGCGGGCAAATTTTTGCATCACATAGTTTGTTTCATTGCCGGTTCCGCGAGAGGATCCGGTGGTCATGATCGACCGCGGCCCGTGCTGCGCTTTAATGCTGCTGAGTTTGTGCGCGGTGTAGCGGATAGCCTCTTGCCAGGTAACGGGAGTGAATGCCTCGCCTTTATGGTAGCGGATCATCGGCTGGGTCAGACGCGGGGTGAGCAGACGGGTATCGTTGAGGAAGTCCCAGCCGTAAAAGCCTTTCAGACACAGGGTACCCTGGTTTGTGACGCCTTCTGCGGCTTCGGCACGGATGATACGGTTATTTTCAACGACAAGGTTTAATTTACAGCCTGCACCGCAGTAGGGGCAGACGCTGGCGATCTTTTTCATCAATAACAGACCTGTTAAGAAATGAAGCAAAGTTGACTGGAAAACCCAGTCCCGTAAGCAGAGGTAAGCAGGAACCGTGCCAGGTTGGCTTTGCTGGTTTAACAGGGTGTTAAGCGGGGAAGGCGCGTGTCATCGTCAGAACATTTGTCAGTTTTGACGATGACACGAAAGCAGGATGAGTGGCCGTGAAATTACAGGTCGTCCATGGTGTAGCCCACGACAATTTCTAGCGTCTTGCGAATCACATCCGCCTGAACCACGTCGTGAGTGGCTTCTAGTGTCTGAATGAGCCAGAGGATAATCGCTTTATTGGACAGATGACCTTCGGAGGCCAGAACACAGCGTACTGCAGTAGAAAAAACAGCGGACTCTTCAGCAAAACGATCGCCTGCGTGACGGAAGTATTCCGACAGCGCACTGTCTAAAAACGCAGAATGATATTCGGGTTGAAGCTGAATATTTTGTCTCATTTGTTCTCACCGTAGCTGTTAATTGCAGTCAATGTATTTTCTTTGGATCGGACGGTTTTCCACTTCCAAACAACGGCACAACATTGTCCCGGTTATCGTTGAGAGGTCCCTCTCTTTTCGTTCGTCCTTGCGCGGTTCTGCGACGTGTAAAGGCGATGCTGTTTGAGCCGATCTCGGCAATCACCACCGCAAGTGTCTCCCGCCGCCGGGGATCCTTTTCATGTTCTTTCATGATCCGCAGACGCTGAAGCAATCCTTCGGTTGTTACCGGTCCCCGCTCTTTCAAAAGAGAGAGAACGGCTTCACCGATAAGCGTGTCGATCAGTTTGTCTGCGTTACTGCTCTTCATATCCTTACCGTTCGAAGAGCAGACCAAGCAGCTTGTGGTAATGCTCTTCCTCTTCCGGGCCATCGGCCTTTTCGAGGCGGCTGAGCAATTTTGTACAAAGCGATTTGCGATTCAGATTTCGCCCGTCGCTGAGAATTTCAACAACCACCTGGCCCAGCGTCTCCTGCTGGGTAGGAAGCACGGCTTTATCGAAGTACTGTGCGATTGCTGCTGCGGAATCTGCGACGTAACCTTTCTGCTGCATGTTTCGCTCCTGTAAAATTTTGTAATCAGTAACGTTACATTTAAGGTATACATAATTTCAAAATCTGTACATAGAAAATGTACAATTTTTTAAATTTTTTTCGATATATTTTATAAATTATTTATTTTTCATTTTGTTAGGTGTTGAGTGGGGTGCGGTAGCTATGCAGGATATATTGTACAAAAAGCGCGGCCGCTGGTAAGTTGTACAGTTGAGAAAAAAGGCCATATTAACTGCCGTAAATGATTGAGATGTAGATTATTTGTCAGGCAATTAATGTGCTATAAATGAACCTTATCCACCTCTTTTGTGGCCAAACCCCTAACCCCAGGAATCGCATGCTCACCACCATCATTTACCGCAGTCATATCTGCGAGGACGTTCCAGTGAAAGCGCTGGAAGTCATGGTTGCTGCTGCAAATAGTAAAAACCAGCAATCCAATATCACGGGGATCCTGCTGTTTAATGGCACACATTTTTTTCAGCTGCTTGAAGGGCCAGTGGAACACGTTTCTGCCATCTATGAGCAGATTTGCAACGACCCTCGCCACCACAACGTAGTGGAGCTGATGCGCGATCACGGACCTGTCCGTCGTTTTGGCAACGTGGGCATGGAGCTTTTTGATTTACGCCACTTCGACAGGGACGAGGTGCTGCAAGAGGTGCTCAACAGGGGGACGACGCGCTATCAGCTGACGTACAACGACCGCCCGCTGCAGTTTTTCCGCACCTTTGTCGAGGCCACGGAAAAAGCGAACTATTTTGAACTGCCTCCTGCGGATTCCTGGGAATTCGTGCGCGAAGAGACGCGCTTGTCCGCGCAGCCCGAGGTGGTCGCGAAAGGGGCGGATTGCAGCTTCGCGTTCCAGCCGATAGTCGATCCATTTATGCAGCAGGTCGTCTCCTGGGAGGCGCTTCTCCGCACGCCTGACGGCGGCGCGCCGGGAGTTTACTTCGCCAGTCTGCCGCGTGACGACGTGTATGCCTCGGATTTACAAAGCAAGCAGGTTGCGCTCTCCATGGCCAGCGCGCTGGGGCTACAGGACCAGACGTTATCCCTTAACCTGCTGCCGATGACGCTGGTCAACATTCCAAACGCCGTGGATTTCCTGCTCACCGCCATTGAAGCAAATGGGTTTGTACCCGAGCAAATTGTGGTGGAGTTTACCGAGAGCGAAGCCATTTCCCGATTCGATGAATTCACGGATTCGGTCAGGCAGTTAAAAAGCGCGGGCATCAGCGTGACGATCGATCACTTTGGTGCCGGATTTGCCGGGTTGCAGCTGCTGGCTCAGTTTCAGCCGGACAGAATTAAGATTAATCGCGATCTGGTCGCAAACGTGCACAAAAGTGGTCCCCGACAGGCCATTATCCAGGCGATTATCAAATGCTGTGCCTCGCTTGAGATCCAGTTCTGCGCGGTGGGGGTAGAGAAGGCTGAAGAGTGGATGTGGCTGGAGTCAGCGGGAATATCCCAGTTCCAGGGGCATCTTTTTGCCAGCCCGCGACACGGCGGTATTCCCGCGATTGCGTGGCCGGAGAAAAAGTTCGAATTCTGATAAAGCTGTACACAATCCGGCAGAGTTAACTGTACGAACGGCAAATTTTATACAACAATGTATTAACAGGTGGATGGAAAAGAACCCCGTTCACCGGTTCAAAATGCGGTCTTAGTTATACAAATAGTGTGTACAATCTGATAAGGTTGGTGCAGTTAGGTATGGAAGTTCTGAGCGTGAGGGAGTTAATGGCCTATTACAGTATCGGCGAAGTGGCCGAACGATGCGGTATCAACCCCGTTACGCTGCGTGCCTGGCAGCGCCGTTATGGATTGTTGAAGCCGCAGCGCAGCGAAGGGGGCCATCGTCAGTTTGACGATGAAGATATCCTGCGTATCGAAGAGATCAAACGCCTGATGAAAAGCGGCGTCTCGGTCGGAAAAGTCAAAGCCTTGCTGGAAAACAAAGAAGTTTTGACGCAGGGCAACTGGGTTTCATTCCAGGAAGAGATGATGACCGTTCTGCGTTACGCCAGCCCGGCAAAGCTGCGTGCCAAAATTGGCGAGTTCCGCCGAGATCACGCGATAGACGCGCTGATTGACAATATTATTTCTCCCGTCCGTCAGCGCATGAACCAGGACCAAAATACCGTGCGTCACATGGCAAGCCTCTTAGACGGAGTTCTGATTGAATTCGCGATTGCAAGCCTGGCGGAGTCCCGCAAGAAAGCCGGTAAAGACGCACTGTTGATTGGCTGGGAATGCGATGACCGCACCCACCTGTGGCTGGAAGCCGCGCGCCTGGCGCAGAAGGGCTGGCACATTGACGTCCTGGCGGAACCCATCGATTCGCCGCGTCCTGAACTGTTCCCCGGGCAAAAAATCTTCGTCTGGACGGGGAAATCCCCAACGCCTCGCCAGCAGGAACAGCTCGACCACTGGCGTGAACAGGGATTTGCTGTCGCATTTCATCATTGAGTATTAAGAGGCCTTAAGGGCCTTTTTTGTTTTTGTCATTTTCTGTGCAAAATCTATCTCAAAAATAGGCATTTCCGATGCATATTTTACTTTTCTTCTCTTCGTTATGAATGCCGCGACGAAATGCATTATTAATCAATGCATTGAACAAATACATCCATCCTGACTGCATCCTCTCACAGGGTCTATGCTTAATAAAACCAGGCAAAAAGGGCGCTTTAGCCGAATGCCCCTGCTGACAGAGGGTTGAAGTGATAATCGTTATCACTAACATGGTGTTATGCCCTGATGGCTTATCAGATGAGGTGGACCTATGGAACTGCATTCAGAAACCTTTAATCCTGCCGATTTCGCCTGGCGCGGCTTAACGCTCACGCCAGCGGCGGCAGCACATATTCACGAGCTGGTGGCGAAAAAGCCCGAGATCCTCGGCGTGCGTTTAGGCGTCAAACAGACCGGCTGCGCGGGTTTCGGCTACGTGCTCGACACCGTCACCGAACCCGAGAAAGATGACCTGGTGTTCGAGACTGACGGCGCGAAGCTGTACGTTGCGCTGCAGGCTATGCCCTTTATCGACGGCACCGAAGTGGACTACGTCCGCGAAGGCTTAAACCAGTTATTCAAATTTCATAACCCGAAAGCCCAGAACGAATGCGGCTGTGGCGAAAGCTTTGGGGTATAGGCGGTGCTATGTCTCGTAATACTGAAGCAACGAGTGAAGTAAATACCTGGGGCGGTGGACACCTCAACTATAAAGAGGGGTTCTTCACCCAGCTCCAGACAGATGAGCTGGCGAAAGGCATTAACGAAGATGTCGTGCGGGCGATCTCGGCGAAACGTAACGAACCCGAGTGGATGCTGGAGTTCCGCCTGAGCGCCTTCCGTGCCTGGCTGGAGATGGAAGAGCCGCACTGGCTGAAAGCGCACTACGACAGGCTGAACTATCAGGATTACAGCTACTATTCTGCGCCCTCCTGCGGCAGCTGTGACGATACCTGCGCCTCGCAGCCCGGCGCGGTGCAGCAAACTGGCGCTGAAAACAGCTTCCTCAGCAAAGAGGTGGAAGAGGCCTTTAACCAGCTTGGCGTGCCCGTTCGCGAAGGGAAAGAGGTGGCGGTGGACGCCATTTTCGACTCCGTCTCGGTGGCCACCACCTACCGCGAGAAGCTGGCAGAGCAGGGGATCATTTTCTGCTCCTTCGGCGAAGCGATTCACGATCATCCGGAACTGGTGAAAAAGTACATCGGGACCGTAGTGCCTTCAAACGATAACTTCTTTGCGGCGCTCAACGCGGCGGTAGCCTCTGACGGCACCTTTATCTATGTACCGAAAGGCGTGCGCTGTCCGATGGAGCTTTCCACCTATTTCCGCATCAATGCCGAAAAAACCGGCCAGTTCGAACGCACGATTCTGGTCGCGGATGAAGGCAGCTACGTCAGCTATATCGAAGGGTGCTCCGCCCCGGTTCGCGACAGCTACCAGCTGCACGCGGCGGTGGTGGAGGTCATTATTCATAAAGACGCCGAGGTGAAATACTCCACGGTGCAAAACTGGTTCCCGGGCGACGGCAATACCGGCGGTATCCTGAACTTCGTCACCAAGCGCGCGCTGTGCGAAGGCGAAAACAGCAAGATGTCGTGGACCCAGTCTGAAACCGGCTCGGCCATCACCTGGAAATACCCGAGCTGCATTCTGCGCGGGGATAACTCCATCGGTGAGTTTTACTCCGTGGCGCTGACCAGCGGCCACCAGCAGGCCGATACCGGCACCAAGATGATCCACATAGGTAAAAACACCAGGTCGACCATTATCTCGAAAGGCATTTCCGCCGGGCACAGCCAGAACAGCTATCGCGGGCTGGTGAAAATCATGCCGACGGCCACCAATGCGCGAAACTTTACCCAGTGTGATTCGATGCTGATCGGCGCAGACTGCGGGGCGCACACCTTCCCGTACGTTGAGTGCCGTAACAATACGGCCCAGCTTGAGCACGAGGCGACGACGTCACGCATTGGGGAAGATCAGCTCTTCTACTGCCTGCAGCGGGGGATCAGCGAAGAAGACGCCATCTCGATGATCGTTAACGGCTTCTGTAAGGATGTGTTCTCTGAACTGCCCCTGGAATTTGCCGTTGAAGCCCAGAAACTCCTCGCCATTAGTCTTGAACACAGCGTCGGTTAAGGAAAGCACATGTTAAGCATTAAAGATTTACAGGTCAGCGTAGAAGACAAAGCCATCCTGCGTGGCCTCAATTTTGACGTCAAGCCGGGGGAAGTCCACGCTATCATGGGGCCGAACGGTTCCGGGAAAAGTACGCTTTCCGCGACGCTGGCGGGGCGCGAAGATTATGAGGTGACCCACGGCTCGGTCGAGTTCAACGGCAAAGATCTGCTGGAGATGTCGCCGGATGACCGCGCGGGAGAGGGCATCTTTATGGCCTTCCAGTACCCGGTCGAAATTCCGGGCGTCAGCAACCAGTTCTTCCTGCAGACGGCGCTGAATGCGGTTCGCAAGTATCGCGGCCTGGAGGCGCTGGACCGCTTTGACTTCCAGGACCTGATGGAAGAGAAGATCAAGCTGCTGAAAATGCCGGAAGATCTGCTCACCCGCTCGGTGAACGTTGGCTTTTCCGGCGGCGAGAAAAAGCGTAACGACATTCTGCAGATGGCCGTGCTGGAGCCCGAGCTGTGCATTCTGGATGAGACCGACTCCGGTCTGGATATCGACGCCCTGAAGATTGTCGCTGACGGGGTGAACTCCCTGCGCGACGGCAAGCGTTCGTTCATTATCGTCACCCACTACCAGCGCATTCTGGACTACATCAAGCCGGATTACGTTCACGTGCTTTATCAGGGGCGTATTGTGAAATCTGGTGATTTCACGCTGGTTAAACAACTGGAGGAGCAGGGCTATGGCTGGCTTACCGAACAGCAGTAATGCGCTCCAGCAGTGGCACCGGCTGTTTGAAGCCCAGGGTGGCACCCGCTCTGAGCAGGCGCAGCAGCATCTGCAGCAGATGCTGCGTCTCGGCCTGCCGACGCGTAAGCATGAGAACTGGAAATACACCCCGCTCGATGGCCTGCTGAACGCCGAGTTTGTGACCCGTCTGGCGGATCTTACCCCGGCGCAGCGTGACGCGCTGGCCGTAAACGTGGACGCCGTGCGCCTGGTGTTTGTCGACGGTGAGTTCCGTCCGGAGCTGAGCGACGCCCTTCAGGGGAGCGGATTTGAGATTGAGATAAACGACGATCGCCGGCCCCTGAGCGCCCCGGTTCAGCCTGAGGTTTTCCTGCACCTGACCGAGAGCCTGGCCCGCAGCGTGACGCATATCGGCGTGAAGCGTAACCAGCGTCCGGCAAAACCGCTGCTGCTGATGCACATCACCCAGGGGCTGGACGGCGACGAAATCAACACCGCGCACTATCGCCACCATCTTGAGCTGGCGGAGGGGGCTGAGGCCACGGTGATTGAACATTACGTCAGCCTCAACGAGACGCGCCATTTTACCGGCTCGCGTTTGACGATGAATGTGGCGGCCAATGCCCAGCTTCACCACGTCAAGCTGGCGTTTGAGAATGCGCAGAGCCACCACTTTGCCCATAACGACATTGTGCTGGGTCAGGATGCCGCAGCGTACAGCCATAGCTTCCTGCTCGGCGGGTCTGTGCTGCGCCACAACACCAGCACGCAGCTTAACGGCGAAAATACCACGCTGCGCATCAACAGTCTGGCGATGCCGGTTAAATCAGAGGTGTGCGACACGCGCACCTGGCTGGAGCACAACAAGGGCTACTGCAACAGCCGCCAGCTGCACAAAACTATCGTGAGTGACAGAGGTCGCGCGGTGTTTAACGGCCTGATTAACGTGGCGCAGCACGCCATTAAAACCGACGGGCAGATGACCAACAACAATCTGCTGTTAGGGCGCCTGGCGGAGGTGGACACCAAACCGCAGCTTGAGATCTACGCCGACGACGTGAAGTGTAGCCACGGTGCGACGGTCGGGCGCATCGACGACGAGCAGATGTTCTACCTGCGTTCCCGCGGTATCGACCAGCAGGCGGCGCAGAAAATGATTATCTACGCGTTTGCCGCCGAACTGACGGAAGCGCTGCAAGATGGTCAGTTGAAACAGCAGGTGCTGGCGCGTATCGGTAAGCGCCTGCCTGGAGGCGAAGCATGAGTTTTCCCGTCGAGAAAGTGCGGGCAGATTTCCCGGTTCTGACCCGTGAAGTGAACGGTCTTCCTCTGGCCTATCTGGACAGCGCGGCCAGCGCGCAGAAGCCGAACCCGGTCGTGGATGCGGAAGCCGAGTTTTATCGCCACGGCTACGCCGCCGTGCATCGCGGTATTCATACCCTGAGCGCCGAGGCGACCCAGCGTATGGAAAACGTGCGCACGCAAATTGCCGCCTTCCTCAATGCAAAATCGCCCGAGGAGCTGGTCTTCGTGCGCGGAACCACCGAAGGAATCAACCTTGTCGCTAACAGCTGGGGCAACGCGCAGGTCCACACGGGGGATAACATCATCATCACCCAGATGGAGCACCACGCCAATATCGTGCCGTGGCAGATGCTCTGCGAGCGCGTTGGCGCGCAGCTGCGGGTGATCCCGCTGAACGCCGATGGGACGCTGCAGCTCGAGCAGCTCGATGCACTGCTAGACGATAAAACGCGGCTGGTGGCGGTCACCCAGGTCTCTAACGTGCTCGGGACTGAAAACCCGGTGGCAGAGATTGTCGAAAAAGCCCATCAGGCCGGCGCGAAGGTGCTGATTGACGGCGCCCAGGCCGTAATGCACCACGCGGTTGACGTTCAGGCGCTGGACTGCGATTTCTACGTCTTCTCAGGCCACAAGCTCTATGGGCCGACCGGGATCGGCGTGCTCTACGTGAAGGAAGACATTCTGCAGGCGATGCCGCCATGGGAAGGGGGCGGCTCGATGATCGCCACCGTCAGCCTGACCGAAGGCACCACCTACGCGCGCGCGCCGTGGCGTTTTGAGGCGGGTACGCCCAACACCGGCGGGATTATCGGGCTGGGGGCGGCGGTTTCCTACGTCTCCGCAATCGGCCTTGATAGCATTCAGGAGTACGAACAGCTGCTGATGCACTATGCGCTTGCCGAGCTTGCCAGCGTGCCGGATCTGACCCTCTACGGGCCTGCCGACCGGCAAGGGGTGATCGCGTTTAATCTCGGGAAACATCACGCCTATGACGTGGGCAGTTTCCTCGATAACTACGGCGTGGCGGTCCGTACCGGGCACCACTGCGCCATGCCGCTGATGGCGTTTTACCAGGTGCCGGCAATGTGCCGCGCGTCGCTGGTGATGTACAACACAACGGAAGAGGTCGACAGGCTGGTGGCGGGGCTTAAGCGCATTCACCAGCTGCTGGGCTAACGGAGAGGCAAAAGATGGCAGAACTGCCGGACAGAGACAAATTGCTGCGCAACTTTGGGCGTTGCGCAAACTGGGAAGAGAAGTACCTTTATATCATCGAGCTGGGGCAGCGTCTGCCGCCGCTCGGTGAAGAGGCGCATAACCCGGAAAACAGTATTCAGGGCTGTCAGAGCCAGGTGTGGATTGTGATGGAGCAGTCTGACGACGGCACGATAGCACTGCACGGCGACAGCGATGCGGCCATTGTAAAAGGGCTTATTGCGGTCGTCTTTATTCTTTACCACCGGATGTCGGCGCAGGATATTGTTGCGTTTGACGTCCGCCCGTGGTTTGAAAAAATGGCCCTGACCCAACACCTCACCCCGTCACGCTCCCAGGGACTGGAAGCGATGATTCGCGCGATTCGCGCCAAAGCTGCAATCCTTAGCTAGACTTACAGAACAGCATTCATTCTGTTTCGCGAGGTGGTTCCCGCCTCGCTGGTTTTTCAGCTTTCTGGCGTCCTGCCAGTGAATAAGGAATCTCAGCATGAAGCGCGCGTCTCTCATAACTCTATTACTCCTCAGTTCGCTCGGCGCACTTAATTCGGCCCGCGCGATGGACTATCCGTTGCCGCCCGCAGGCAGTCGCCTGATTGGGCAAAATCAAACCTACACGATACAGGAAGGGGATAATAAGCTGCAGACCATCGCCCGCCGGTTTAATACCGCGGCGCAGGTGATTCTGGAAACGAACAATACCATTGCGCCGGTAAACCCTGCGCCGGGAACCGTCATTACCATTCCGTCGCAAATGCTGTTGCCGGACACGCCGCGCGAGGGGATTGTGGTGAATCTCGCAGAGCTTCGGCTCTACTACTTCCCGCCGGGAGAGAACATCGTTCAGGTTTTTCCGCTGGGTATCGGACAGCTGGGGCTGGAAACGCCGGTGACGACCACGCGGGTGAGCCAGAAGATCCCGAATCCCACCTGGACACCCACGCCGGGCATCAGAGCACGCTCTCTGGAGCAGGGCATTAAATTGCCTCCGGTGGTACCTGCCGGGCCAAACAACCCGCTGGGGCGCTTTGCACTGCGTTTAGGCGTGGGCAACGGGGAATATCTCATCCACGGCACCAGCGCGCCGGACAGCGTGGGCCTGCGAGTCAGCTCCGGCTGTATGCGGATGAACGCCCCGGATATCAAAGCGCTGTTCGAACAGGTGCGGGTTGGCACGCGGGTACAGATTATTAATGAACCCGTGAAGTTCTCCGTGGAGCCGGACGGTAAACGCTATATTGAGGTCCACCGTCCGCTGGCGCAGGCTGAGGGAGAAAACCCGCAGGTCTCGCCCATTACCCACTCCGCCGACTTTGCGAACTTTGTTTCTCAGGCTGGAAGCGATAAGGCGCTGATTGAGAAAGCCCTGGCACGTCGTGCGGGCATCCCGGTTATCGTGTCGTCAGGGAGCGGTCCTTCAGCCAGCAATAGCGTATTGTCGGTGCAGAACAGCCGGGTGTCTGCTGCGGTAGCGGAAGATGAAGGGGAGAAGGTGACGCAGTAGCCGTTTGACTCAGGCAAAAAAAATGGCGCACAATGTGCGCCATTTTATTAACAGGTACTATTACTTACGGTATTTAGTAGCCTGGTTGTCCAGACGCTGGTTAGCGCGAGCTGCGTCGTCTTTAGCAGCCTGAACGTCGGAACGCATTGCGTTCACGTCGTTGCTCAGCTGGTCAACTTTAGCGTTCAGAGTCTGAACGTCAGAAGACAGCTGATCGATTTTAGCGTTGCTGGAGCAACCAGCCAGCAGAGTAGAACCCAGGATTACCGCGCCCAGTACCAGTTTAGTACGATTCATTATTAATACCCTCTAGATTGAGTTAATCTCCATGTAGCGTTACAAGTATTACACAAAGTTTTTTGGGTTGAGAATATTTTTTTGATGGGAATACACCTATTTTTGATCGTTCGCTCAAAGAAGCATCGAATCAGCCCTTTTCGGGCAAAAATCTAAGGAAAAAAAGGCATTTATCATCGGATTCATCTTAGATAAATCGCAATTAAATAGAGAAACCCGATTTGCAATTTGAATGACTTTGGCTAATGCCAGGAATAAAAAAAGCGCCCGGAGGGCGCTTTTTATCAAAATTAATTCGTTCGGGAATTATTACAGCACGTGAACAGATGCGGTATTGGTGGTTCCGCTTGGTACCAGCGCGCCAGAAACCATGACCACAACGTCACCTTTCTGTGCCAGACCACGATCAACCAGCTCCAGAGCCACTTCTTTACCCAGACGGTAAAAATCATCCGTAGACGCGATCTCTTTCACCAGGTGAGGGATCACGCCTTTGCTCAGCACCAGCTGACGAGCCGTGGTTTCGTTGGTGGTCAGCGCCAGGATAGTCGCATCCGGGAAGTATTTACGCACCGCCCGAGCTGATTTACCGCCCTGGGTGGCAACCACGATCAGCGGCGCTTCCAGCTTCTCAGCCGTTTCTACTGCACCGCGGCATACCGCTTCGGTGATGCGCAGCTTGCGGCTGTCGTTGTTGTAGTCCAGACGGCTTTTCATTACGCGGTCGGTACGTTCGCAGATGGTGGCCATGATGGACACCGCTTCCAGCGGATATTTACCTTTTGCGGATTCGCCGGACAGCATAACGGCATCAGTACCGTCGAGGATGGCGTTAGCCACGTCGCCTGCTTCTGCGCGGGTTGGGCGTGGGTTTTTGATCATGGAGTCCAGCATCTGCGTTGCGGTGATAACCACTTTGCGCGCGCGAACACATTTCTCGATCATCATCTTCTGCGCGAAGATCACTTCTTCAACCGGGATTTCTACGCCCAGGTCGCCACGTGCAACCATGATGCCGTCAGACGCTTCGAGGATTTCGTCGAAGTTGTTCAGGCCTTCCTGGTTTTCAATTTTAGAGATGATCTGGATCTTCTCGCCGCCGTGCGCTTTCAGGTGCTCACGAATTTCAACCACGTCTGAGCGCTTACGGATGAAGGAGGCCGCAACAAAGTCAACGCCTTGTTCGCAACCGAAGATCAGGTCCTGTTTGTCTTTTTCAGCCAGTGCTGGCAGTGCGATAGAGACGCCCGGCAGGTTAACGCCTTTGTTTTCGCCCAGGTCGCCGTTGTTCAGCACTTTACAGATAACCTTGTTGCCTTCGATAGCGGTGACTTCCATACCGATCAGACCATCGTCTACCAGCACGGTGTTACCGACGGACAGGTCGTTGGTGAAGCCTTCATAGGTCACTGCAACGATTTCGCTGTTGCCGACAACGGATTTGTCGGTGGTGAAGGTGAAGGTCTGGCCCGCTTTCAGAGAGACGTCGTTACCGCCTTCCAGTTTGATGGTACGGATTTCTGGACCTTTGGTGTCCAGCAGGATGGCAGCTTTTTTACCGGTCTTGCTCATCACGTTGCGCAAGTTCTGGATACGCTGACCGTGTTCTGCGTAATCACCGTGGGAGAAGTTCAGACGCATCACGTTCATGCCGGCGTCCAGCATTTTGGTCAGCATCTCTTCAGATTCGGTTTTCGGGCCGATAGTACAAACAATTTTCGTCTTTTTCATGACAGTCTTAGTCTTTAAGTTGGGAAGGATATGGAAATCTCGCTCCGGGGGCGCACCGCCGCGGAGTCAAACCTGTGTTGCAAAAGAGTATATGACACGCACTAAGGATAGGAGACATCAAATGAGCGTGCAGAAGAAAGTGTGCCTGAGTGACAGCCCAACGAAGGAGAGGAGAAGTTGTACGTTGTTTTTTGTATTCCAAGCGCTGAAACCATTCACCAGGGATTAGGCGCGCATTATACGCTGATTTTAAGATAAAAGGAAAATGGAAACGGTGTTTCAGAAATAATCTGTGCAGTTTCACATAATATTGTTATCAAGGCGTTAAGCCATGATGACAACTTATGACGGCAGGTGATTGACCTGCCGCGTTTTACTTATTTTTGCAGCGCCTGGCTGAGATCGGCAATCAGGTCTTTCGGATCTTCAATCCCGACTGACAGACGGATAAGCTGCGGCACAATGCCGTTTGCCAGGCGTTGCTCCAGCGGAATCGAGGCGTGCGTCATGCTATAAGGCTGGCTCACCAGACTTTCCACACCGCCGAGGCTTTCCGCGAGGGTGAACAGCTTCAGGTTGCGAATCACCTCGGTGGCGCGTTGCGCATCGCCTTTTACCACGACGGAAATCATCCCACCGGGCAGGGCCATCTGCGTGCGGGCAAGCTGATATTGCGGATGCGATTCCAGGCCGGGATAGAACACTTTTTCGACCAGAGGGTGCTGATCCAGCCATTGCGCAATCGCCAGCGCGTTGGTGCTGTGCTTTTCTACCCTCAACGCAAGCGTGCGAATACCGCGCAGCGTCAGGAAGCTGCTGAACGGATCCAGTACGCCGCCTACCGCGTTTTGCAGATAGCCCAGCTTATCCGCCAGTTCCCTGTTGTCCCCGACAATCGCCAGCCCGGCCACCACGTCAGAGTGGCCGTTCAGGTATTTGGTGGCGGAGTGCACCACGATATCGAAACCCGACTCCAGCGGACGGTGGATCACCGGCGACGCGAAGGTGTTATCCGCCACGCTGATGACGTTATGACGGCGGGCGATCGCCGCAATGGCCGCCAGATCCGCCAGCTTCAGCAGCGGATTGGTTGGCGTTTCGACCCACACCATGCGGGTATCCGGGCGAATGGCGGCCTCGAGACCGGCTAAGTCGTCCGGTTTAACCCAGCTGACCTGCAGGCCGGTGCTGCGCTTGCGCACGTTTTCAATCAGGCGGTACGTCCCGCCGTAAACGTCATCAATGGCGACAATATGGCTGTCTTTGTCCAGCAGTTCGAGCACCGTGGAGATGGCCGCCAGACCGGAGGCGAAGGCGTAGCCGCGCGTGCCGCCTTCCAGTTCGGCGATGGCGGTTTCCAGCGCATGGCGTGTAGGGTTGCCGCTACGGGAATATTCATAGCCGGTATGCTCGCCGGGTGACGGTTGCGCAAACGTCGAGGTGGCGTAAATCGGCGGCATGACGGCGCCGTGCTGGTCGTTGAACTCGCCGCTGTGTACGCTCAGGGTAGCCAGGTTTTTCATCATCGATTCCTTTATTGCTGAAGACGGTTGCGCCAGGCGGTCAGAACGTCGCTGCGCGTAATCAGACCGAGAAAACGGTCGTTGTCATTAATCACGGCCACCAGACCGCGGTCGAAGATGGCGTTCAGGGCGCTTTCCGGGGCATGTTTATCAAGAAACTCCACCTGGCGCGTCATGGCTGCCGTCACCGGAAGCGCGAAGCGATCGCCGTCGCCGCCGATATGCCGCAGAAGATCCCACTCGTCGATAATACCCACCACCTTGCCGTTCTCCAGCACCGGCAGCTGGGAGATGTCATACAGGCGCATGCGTGCCAGTACGGTGGAAAGCGTGTCGTCCGGGGCGGCGGTAACGGTGGCGCCTTCATCGTGGCGCAGGGCGATGTAGTCAGAGAGATCGCCGGCCTGAGGGCGCGTGATGAGCCCTTGCTGACGCATCCAGTCGTCGTTGAACATCTTCGAGAGATACTTATTGCCGCTGTCGCAGGCGAAGGTCACCACGCGTTTCGGCGCGGTCTGCGCCTGGCAATATTTCAGCGCGGCCGCCAGCAGCGTGCCGCTGGAAGAGCCAGCCAGAATGCCTTCCGTTTTCAGCAGGTCGCGCGCGGTGGTGAAGGCCTCTCGGTCGGTGATGCGCCAGGCGTGATTCACCCCTTCAATGTGGGCCAGCGGCGGAATAAAGTCTTCGCCAATACCCTCAACCAGCCAGGAGCCCGCGTCGTGATAGCGTCCGGTTTCCACCTGGTCGGCCAGAACGGAACCGGCCGGGTCAGCCAGGACAAACTCCGTGTGCGGAGAGTGCTCGGCGAACCACGCCTGCAGGCCGCCCAGCGTACCGCCTGAGCCGACGCCCACCACGATGGCGTCGATCTGGCCGTCAAGCTGCTCGTACAGTTCCGGTGCCGTGGTGGTGCGGTGCGCCAGCGGGTTGGCCTCGTTATTGAACTGGTCGATGTAAAACGCGCCGGGCAGCTCGTTGGCCAGGCGCTGGGCGTAATCCTGGTAATAGGCGGGATGGCCCTTGTTGACGTCGGAGCGGGTCAGCACCACCTGGGCACCCAGCGCGCGCAGGTGGAAAATCTTCTCGCGGCTCATTTTGTCCGGCACCACCAGGATCAGCGAGTAGCCTTTCTGGGCGGCAATCAGGGCCAGGCCGAGACCGGTATTCCCCGCCGTCGCCTCAATAATCGTGCCGCCCGGCTGCAGCTGGCCGGTACGCTCCGCTTCGTTAATCATCGACAGCGCAACGCGATCCTTAATAGAGCCGCCCGGATTTTGGTTTTCCAGCTTCAGGAACAGCGAGCAGGGACCGGTATCAAGCTTATGCAGCTGTATCAGCGGGGTACGACCAATCAGTTCGGTGACGGAGTGATAAATCGTCATGATGTTTTCCTTTCTGGATGTAATGACGGGATGATAGGGCGGTGAAATTTTCTCAATAAAGAACCATTCACTGCCGTTTAGAACAGAAAGGAATATAAATGCCATTTCTGGATGGCAGGACAGCAAGACGTAAAGTTGTCTGGATGTGAGGATGGCTATATCGGGATAAAATGCTGCAAAAATGACCGTTTTTTGCGCCCGTCCGCCAGCGGATATGCATCCGGCAGATAATCATTGCTGAAATTGGTCTAAATGCTTCCCACCCGGTAGATCCGCTGTTTATTGCCGAAAGTTATAACACATTCTTTTTTGTTCATTTAAAAGCTGATAACGCCTGTTTACTATCGTTTGGACATCCATACTGCTAAACAGCCATGCGCGAAACGGATAAAGAATAATAATGATCGTACTCAGGAATATTTCGAAGGTTTTTGACAACGGAAAGGTCGCGCTGACTGCCGTTGATAACGTCAATTTGACGATAGAGCAGGGACAGATTTACGGGATTATCGGCTACAGCGGAGCCGGGAAAAGCACGCTGATTCGTCTGCTAAACGGCCTGGAAAAACCCAGCGCCGGAAGCGTGACCATTAACGGGCAGGATATCTCTGCGGCAAAGGGCGAAGCGCTGCGCCAGGCGCGCCTGAAAATCAGCATGGTGTTCCAGCACTTCAACCTGCTGTGGTCGCGCACGGTAAGCGAAAACATTGCTTTTTCCATGCAGATAGCCGGAGTACCTAAAGCAAAAATCACCGCTCGCGTCACGGAACTGGTGGAGTTGGTAGGGCTGAAGGGGCGCGAGAATGCGTACCCGTCCCAGCTGAGCGGCGGGCAAAAGCAGCGCGTGGGCATTGCGCGTGCTTTGGCTAACAGCCCTGACGTGCTGCTCTGCGATGAAGCCACGTCCGCGCTCGACCCGCAGACCACCGACCAGATCCTCGATTTGCTGCTGGATATTAACCGCCGCTTCAGGCTGACCATCGTGCTGATCACCCACGAGATGCACGTGGTGCGCAAAATCTGCGACCGCGTGGCGGTGATGGAGAACGGTAAAGTCGTGGAAGAGGGCGACGTGCTGAGCGTCTTTACCCATCCGCAGCAGCCGATTACGCAGCAGTTTGTCCGTCAGGTAAGCCAGTACGCTGAGGAAGAAACCTTCAATACCGAACTGGCAAACGATCTGGAAGGCACGGTCATCAGGCTGACCTTTACCGGGCACAGCACCCATAAGCCGATTGTGGGTGAACTGACCCTGCGCTACGGCCTGCCGTTTAACATCCTGCACGGGAAAATGACGCAAACCGCCCACGGCGTGTTTGGCCAGCTCTGGGTGCACGTGGTGGCATCCGATGAACAACTGAACAATATCCTCGCCGACCTGAAGCACAGCGATATTGAAGGCGAGGTGATTAAACATGGCTGAGAATCTCTTTCCGCATCTGAAGTGGGATCAGCTCTGGGCGGCGACGCTGGAGACGCTGTACATGACCGCGCTGTCCGGCGTGGCGACCTTTGTGCTGGGCATCGTGCTGGGGCTGGCGCTGTTTTTAACCGCGCGCGGCGGATTGTTTCACAACCGCACGGTTTACAGCGTGATTTCGATTGTGGTGAACGTGTTCCGCTCCATTCCGTTCATCATTTTGATTGTCCTGCTGATCCCGTTCACCAAGACCGTCGTCGGCACCATTCTTGGCGCCAACGCGGCGCTGCCGGCGCTGATTGTGGGCGCGGCACCGTTCTACGCACGCCTGGTGGAAATCGCCCTGCGTGAAGTGGATAAAGGCGTCATCGAAGCAACGCGCTCGATGGGCGCACGACTGAGCACGTTAGTGTTTTGGGTTTTACTGCCGGAATCATCACCCGCACTGGTATCGGGTATTACGGTGACGCTCATTGCGCTGGTGAGCTACAGCGCAATGGCGGGGGTGATTGGCGCCGGCGGTTTGGGAAATCTGGCTTATCTGGAAGGATTCCAGCGCAACCATGGTGACGTCACGCTGGTGGCAACGGTGACCATACTGATCATCGTTTTCATTATCCAGTTCTGCGGCGATGTCATTACTTCACTGTTAGATAAAAGATAATCTCTAATAACACACAGGAACCACATCATGAAAAAAACACTGACACTGATCGCCGCCGCAACCCTGAGCGCCCTGAGCTTCGCGTCCTGGGCTGACACCCTGACCGTGGGCGCATCCAACACGCCGCACGCCGAAATTCTGGAGCAGGCAAAGCCAATTCTGGCAAAGCAGGGTATTGACCTGGAGATCAAACCGTTCCAGGACTACATTCTGCCGAACACCGCGCTGGCGGGTCATGACATCGACGCGAACTATTTCCAGCACATTCCTTACCTGAACAGCGTGCTGAAGGATCATGCGGGCGATAAGGACTACGATTTTGTCAGTGCGGGCGCGATCCACATTGAGCCAATCGGCATCTACTCCAAAAAATACAAGTCGCTGAAAGACCTGCCGGAAGGTGGCAAGATCATCATGCGTGACGCGGTTTCTGAAGAGGGTCGTATTCTTTCCATCTTCGAGAAAGAGGGCGTGATCAAGCTGAAGCCGGGCATCGATAAAGTGACCGCGCGCATCAGCGACATCGTCGAGAACCCGAAAAAGCTGAAGTTCACGCCGAACGTGGAAGCGTCTCTGCTGCCGCAGATGTACAACAACAACGAAGGCGATGCGGTGGTGATTAACGCCAACTACGCGATTGACGCGGGTCTGGATCCGGTTCACGACCCGATTGCGGTAGAGAGCGGTGAAAACAACCCGTACGCCAACATCATTACCGTGCATCGCGGCGACGAGAAGAAGAAAGATATCGTTGCGCTGGTGAACGTGCTGCACTCGAAAGAGATTCAGGACTGGATCCGCACCAGGTACAAAGGCGCGGTCATCCCAGTAAACAACTAAATTACTGATTTTACAGATGAAGCCCGGCGAGTCTCTCGTCGGGCCAGTATTTTGTATCCGGCAGGAGAATCATTTAAGCTCAACGTTTAACAGGCAATGGAGTGATGACGATGGGTAACGTGACCAAAGATGATGCGTTGTACCAGGAGATGTGCCGGGTGGTCGGAAAGGTGGTGCTTGAGATGCGTGATTTAGGGCAGGAGCCAAAGCATATTGTCATTGCCGGAGTCCTGCGTACCGCGCTGGCGAACCAGCGCGTGAAACGCAGTGAACTGACAACCGAAGCGATGGAAACGGTGGTTAAAGCGCTGGCCGGGTAATGCGCCAGCGTTTCGCAAGCTGTTCGAGCGAGCAGCAGAGCAGGTAGTAGACCACGCCCGTAAAGATAAAAATGGCTGCCGGGTAGATTTGCACCCGGTTGTTGACCTGTCCCGCCACCGTGGTCAGCTCCGGTACGTTCACGATAAACGCCAGCGACGTATCCTTCAGCAGGCTGATAAAAATCCCCACCAGCGACGGCAGAATATTCCTCAGCGCCTGCGGCAGCAGCACG
Organism: Enterobacter sp. 01-M-02-SI-ECC; assembly: GCF_047530595.1. Classification (NCBI taxonomy): domain Bacteria; kingdom Pseudomonadati; phylum Pseudomonadota; class Gammaproteobacteria; order Enterobacterales; family Enterobacteriaceae; genus Enterobacter; species Enterobacter sp. 01-M-02-SI-ECC. The sequence goes on from NZ_JBLKCZ010000001.1 coordinate 591,112, forward strand.
CGCAGGAGTGTTTGCTGCGTGCTGAATCCCTGTGACAGTGCGGCCTCGTACTGCCCGGACGGTAGCGCGTTAAGCCCGGCCAGTACCGAGTGCATTACGGTTGCCGCGGTAAACCAGGCCAGGGCCAGCGTGACGGTCAACGCTCCCGGCAGATCGCCCCCGGTCATAAGCGGCAGAAGATACCACATCCAGAAAATTACGAAGATGAGCGGGATACCGCGAATCAGCTCTGCCCATAAAAAGAGGACCTTTCGCACGAGCCCGGTAAAGCGCCAGGCCAGACATGCGAGCACTATCCCTCCGGGCAGAGCGATAACGGCGGCCCCGGCAGCCATCATTAACGACAGCAATACTCCCCCCGGTTCACCCGTTGCCGCGCGTCCCCACAGCAGATAGTCGAGGTTATCGGTGATGACGTTAAGTCCGGCAATCATGTTTTTCACTCCGAGTGGCGGCGGCGCCTGGGCGTTTACGTTTCGCGTCAGGTCCGATGCGAACCAGCACCATCCCCATGACCAGGCCGGTCAGCAGATAGAGCGCGGTTCCGAGGGTAAACGCCTCCAGCGCGTGCGCGTTATAGCTCTCGATCTGCCTGACCTGATAGGTCAGCTCGGCGAAGCCAATCCCGCTGGCGAGCGAGGAGAGCTTCATCAGATTAAGATACTGCCCCACAACGGGCTGCCAGGCGTTGGCCAGCCCCTGCGGCAGAAGGATGTAACGAAACAGACGCCACGCGGAGAATCCCTGCGCGAGCGCCGCCTCCCGCTGTCCGGCAGGCACGGAACGTAAGCCCGATTCCACCTCTTCGATTAAAAACGCCGAGGTAAAGACGCCCAACCCCCAGGCAGAACATAAAAATTCGGGCGTAAACCACCAGACGTTACCAGGTAGAATTGACCAGCTGTGATCCGCGTTCACCGCGTCGCGGAACGCCTGCGGTAGCCCGTTCCAGGCGGCAAAATACCAGAACAGCAGTTGCAACAGCAGCGGCGTATTGCGAAACAGCGACACCCAACTGCTGACGACCGCGTTCCCGGGGCGTCCGCCGGAAAGGCGCAGGAGCATAAAAAACAGTGCGAGCAGGCTGGCCAGCAGCATCCCGGCAAGCGTTACCCACAGGGTGGTGAGGAATCCGGAGAGTATCCACTGCAGAGGCTGTCCGGTCAGTACCCCCTGCCAGTCGAGCGCGGGCATTACAGATGCTCCTGATGCAGCGGGTTGAGCACCTTCTGCAGGAACCGCTGCGCGCGCGGATGCGACGGCTGGCTGAAAAACTGCGCCGGCGGCGCGGTTTCCAGAATTTGCCCGCCGTCGATAAAGACAATCCGGTCGGCAATTTCCCGGGCAAACTGCATCTCGTGGGTCACCACGATCATCGTGATCCCGCTGTGGGCGAGGGCTTTCATCACGTACAGCACTTCACCAATCATCTCCGGATCCAGCGCGGAGGTGGGTTCATCGAACAGAATGATTTGCGGTGAGGAGGCCAGGGCGCGGGCAATCGCGACGCGCTGCTGCTGTCCACCGGAAAGTTCTGCCGGGAAATGGTGGGCTTTTTCCAGCATCCCGACCTTCTCCAGCAGGGCCAGCGCGCGCTCCCGGGCAGGCTGCGGCTTCCATCCGTGAACCTGCTCCAGCGCCAGGGTGATGTTCTGGCTGGCGGTGAGGTGGGCGTAAAGATTGAACTGCTGGAACACAAACCCCACGCGGCTGCGCAGCTGGCGCAGCCCGGTACCGGAGAGCTTTGCGGTAGGCTTGTTGTCGACCAGAATCTCTCCGCCGCTCAGGGTTTCAAGCTGGTTGATGAGACGGATCAGGGTGGATTTACCGGAACCTGAAGGGCCGAGGATGGCGACCACTTCACCGGGCGTGATGGTGAGGTTAATGTCGTTTAAAACCTGATGGTCACCGTAGCGTTTGTCCACGTGACGAAACTCGACGCTGGCCTGTTCCAGATGTGAAAAATCCGCGGCACCGGCCGCGGAGTGTGAAAATAAACCTGAGAGCATAATTATCTGGCTTCTATTTTAAAGGCGCGAGGCTGTGGGGAAGGCGTGTTTGGGCCAAACCAGACATCGTAGATTTTTGCTGCCTGACCGTTCTTCTCGAGGTTAACCAGCTCGTCGTTAACGGCCTTCAGCAGCGCCGTTTCGCCTTTTTTCACCCCAACGCCAATCTCTTCTTTGCTGAGCAGGTCGGGCAGGATTTTAAAGTTCGCTTTATCCGGCGCCTGCGCCAGCAGACCGGCCAGAATGGTGCTGTCCTGGGTGATGGCCTGTAAGTTACCGTTGCGCAGTGCCGTCAGCGCCAGCGGAATATCGTCATAAGAGAGCACGCGTGACTGCGGGAAACGCTGGTGAAGCGCCTGCTCGCCCGTCGTTCCTTTGACCGCGCCAATACGCGCCCGGCTATAGTCATCAAGCTTGTCCGGTGATTTAGCCGGCACGAGGAACTGCTGGCCGGTGACAAAGTAAGGCGTCGAGAAATCAATCACCTGCGCGCGTTCCGCGGTGATAGTGATATCCGCCACGATCAGATCGGCTTTTCCGGACTGCAGCAGCGGAATACGGTTAGCCGGATTGGTGGCAACCAGTTCAAGCTTCACGCCGAGCGATTTTGCCAGCGCTTTGGCGAAGTCCACGTCATAACCGACGATCTCGTGCGTTTTGGCATCAATAGAGCCAAACGGCGGGTTGGCGTCAAACGTGGCCACTTTCACCACCCCTGCGGCCTTAATATCCGCCAGCTGATCGGCCTGTGCCTGCGCTGAAAGCAGGCTGCCCGACGCCAGTAATCCCAGAACCAGTGTCCGTTTTGTAAACCCTTTCATGTTTGCTGCCATAGTCATTCGCCATCTCGTTGTTTTTGTTTTACCCCTCTACGCTCCCATAAGCGAAAGCTATCGCCAAATAAGAAATCGTTCTTTGCTATGAGCAAAAAAGCATTAGTGAACAAGGTGTTAATGAAGAGTGAAAAGAACGGGAGGCTATTTGCAAATCCTGCACATCGACAGTGGATTTTGGTATTTCCCCCGCGCGGCATTTGAGTGCTTAACTGAGATCAGACACGGCGAGAGAGGGTAAGACGATGAAAAAATGGATCAGCACGTTACGGCGGTTTTTTGCGACCCGACCAGTGAATGCGGAGAACAGCGCGCAACGTGTTCTTGAGTCAATACTGCCTGTCGCCAGCCTGTATGGCGTCGACGTCGCCAACATTGACCCGGAGTGGTTCCATGATAAAACGTCACGCTGAACTGCGCCGCACGCGCGAAACGTACTGGAACGAGGTGTGCGTGACGTGTAACGAGTGAAATAAAAAAGCACCGGCTTCCCGGTGCTTTTTTATTAGATCTTGCAGGCGTCGCCGCAGTCGTCGTCGGCGACAATCGCTTGTGCTTTTTTGTCTGCATCGTCCAGACGTTCCGCATTACGCTCTTCGGCTTCATCCAGACCGTTAAAGACTAAGTTATCGAGATCAATTTCCATGTGGCACCTGCTCTGTTCAGTTTTTGATACTGGCACAGTATAGGGCAAAAAAAGCCAGCAATGTACCTCGCAGCACATAAGGATAATCCCTGCCATACTCAGTGCTTTATCGCTGAGGAGAGCACATGATTACACTCTGTAAAACCTGCGGAACCGCCTACGATGCCCGCCCGGACAGATGCCCAATTTGCGAGGATGAACGCCAGTACGTGCCCGCCACGGGCCAGGCATGGACCGATCTCGACACCGTCACCGCCACGCATAGCAATAAATGGCAGCAGCTGGAGCCGCGGCTGTTTGGGATCAAAACGGTGCCCGCGTTTGCGATAAACCAGCGGGCGCTGTTCCTGCAAACGCCCCACGGGAATATCCTCTGGGACTGCATCGCCAACCTCGACCCCGCAACCAAAGCGCTCGTTACCGCCCTCGGCGGCATCAGCGCGATTGCTATTTCACATCCGCACTATTACACCACCATGCTGGAGTGGGCTGCGGCGTTTGATGCGCCGGTGTATCTGCACGCCAGCGACAAAGAGTGGGTCATGCGCGACAGCCCGGCCATTCATTTCTGGGAGGGGGATGCGCTGGATATTTTCCCGTCGGTCACCCTGCTGCGTCTGGGAGGGCATTTTACCGGTGGAACGGTGCTGCACTGGCAGGAGGGGGGCGGGGTATTGCTGGTGGGCGATATTCTGCAGGTCACGCCGGGTAAAGACGCCGTCTCGTTTATGTGGAGCTATCCGAATTATCTTCCGCTGCCGGCCCGCACCGTGGCGTCGGTGGTGAGTCATCTCGAAGGCAAAACCTTTGAACGTCTTTACGGCGCGTTTGAAGGGCAGAACATCCAGGCCAGTGCGGACGAGATTGTGCAGCGGTCGGGCCAGAAATATATTGCTTGTCTGAAGTAAACCACGATGGGTAAACTTTACGAGTGTGATCTCGATCATGCCTAAACTAAAACAGATAAAAGAGACATTGCTATGCAACATATCATTGAAGGTTTTCTCAGCTTTCAAAAAGAGATTTTCCCGCAACGTAAAGAACTCTTCCGCAGTTTAGCGTCCAGCCAGAATCCCAAAGCGCTGTTCATCTCATGCTCCGACAGCCGTCTGGTCCCGGAACTGGTCACCCAGCAAGAGCCAGGACAACTCTTTGTCATTCGTAATGCTGGCAACATCGTACCGCCTTTCGGGCCGGAGCCTGGCGGCGTGTCCGCCACTATCGAATACGCCGTGGTGGCGCTGGGCGTCACGGATATCGTGATTTGCGGTCACTCCAACTGTGGCGCGATGAAGGCGATTGCCGATAACGCGAACCTGGAGCCGATGCCTGCTGTGTCACACTGGCTGCGCTATTCAGACGCGGCGAAAGCCGTGGTTGAGAAGAAAACCTGGGATAAGCCGATCGATAAGGTCAATGCGATGGTGCAGGAGAACGTGTTTGCGCAGCTGAGCAACATTAAGACCCACCCGTCCGTCGCGGTGGGCCTGCGTAATAACTCCATCCGACTGCACGGCTGGGTGTACGACATTGAAAGCGGCAAAATTCTTGCCCTGGATAAAGCGACGAAAACCTTCGTTTCGCTGTCTGAAAATCCGGAAGTCTTCTTCGAGTAATCCGCGACAGCAGGGCATGGAAGCCCTGTCAGTTCTCGATATACGGTAATCTGCGCCGCGATCGAGACGCGGGTTTTTCCGCCGCCTTCGCCATTGCTTCCGCAATCTCTGCACACTCAGCCAGCCCCTGAACGAAGGGACGATCGTGCATCAGCCACGGTATCGCGCCGAAGGCAATGCGCCCGCGAACGGCGTCAGGCGCATTTAAGGTGTAATCCTCACCGACGTCCGGTATCTCTTCGCCCGTGGCTTCCAGCTGTTTGCGCAGCGTCGGAAAGGGCAGATCCTTCGTTTTGAGCGGCTTCTGCCCGCGCGCATCAATAAACACGTCGAAACGGTAAACGGTCTCTTGTGTAGTGATTACCGTTCGATCGCTGCCAATATCCAGCGCGTAATCGTCGCCGAGCGTCGCCACGCTAATGATGCCGGCTTCGCGAAGCGCGAGCAGCCTGCGGATAGACTGCGGAGGGATGGCCGCATAGTTGTCGATGAATACGCGGGCGAGGCCTTGCTTAAAGCGCTCTCTGTCCCGTTCGTTGAGGTGGGGAACAATCTCCTGAACCACCTCATGCAGCCGAAGCACGGTATAGCGCCAGGCTACGGTGCGCCGCTCGCGTTTGTTCCGCTCAACCTCGTTGAGATTCTCCTCTGCCCAGGTAAAGGGGCCGTGCCGTTTACGATCCTCAAACCAGGCCTCACGAATGCTGTCCGCATTCTGCTTATGCAGGGATATTTTCTCACACCACGTCGGGTCAGCCAGCTGAAGCTCTTTGACCATCAGGGTAAATATACGGTCGAGCAGGCCATCCGATCCTTGGGCAATCTCGCTTTCAGCCGCGCCTTCGGTCAATACCGACAGCGGTTCGTAAGGAATAGGGCAGTAAAAATCGGCTTCCGGCAGAATACCCGTTCGGGACATCAGGACAATCTTCAACGCGTCGCTGCCTTTATCCAGCACGAATTTATCATCACGAAATTCACCGTGCTGCATCACCACCGCCATGGCCGCGTCGAGACCGCTTAACGATGTCCCAATGATACCGACGCGGCAGGGAGGGATACTGGCGTCCATCAGACCGGACCACGGGCTTGGGAAGAACGTGCGCGTGGATTCGTCCTCGTCTGGCCAGACGTGGCCGGTGGCGATAACCGCAAGGTCGAATTGTTCAGGCAAGACGCTGCCGTTGACGGAAAGCGTAACGCCGGTTGTCGCGGGAATGATGTCTGTGACCTTCGCAGATTCATGGACATCAACGTTGAATCCCAGCCTTTTTGCCTCTTTTACGATGGAAAGAAAGCTGTCGCGGAAATATTGACCCAGCAGAAGCCGCGGCAGGAACTGCCGGTCATGCAGGCGGGTTTTATCAACCTTAAAGCGCGCAATATGGGCGTCACTCTGTTCCTTGAGCCAGTCGAGGTAGGTGATAAAAATGGGCGGGATTTCAATGCTCGCAATGTTCGCCAGCATTAGCCGGGAATTATCGTCGTCGTTATAGGGCATACCCACGCCAGCGTCTTCGGATTGTTCGAAAACGGAAATGGAGAGCGGCGTGCTGTTCTTGAGGAGGTGATAAAAGGTGTAAATCCCTGTGGGGCCGGAGCCGATAATCGCGATCTTCTTCATCAACACGTTTCCTGTGTTTTTTTCCATAAGAAAAGCGTAGCAGGAGAATAATGATGAAAATAAGGGATTAGGATAATTCAGGATATCAGAAGAGGATTTGCACCATTTCAGGACTGAAATGGTGCGTCCGAGTGGACTCGAACCACCGACCCCCACCATGTCAAGGTGGTGCTCTAACCAACTGAGCTACGGACGCAGAATGGTGCGTTCAATTGGACTCGAACCAACGACCCCCACCATGTCAAGGTGGTGCTCTAACCAACTGAGCTATGAACGCAACGTGTTGTCGGTGACAACGGGGACGAATATTAGCGGCACAGCACCGAGGTGGCAAGAGGGAAAATGCAATTTTCTCTCTGATTTCACGCGATTGCTGTATTACCGCGCAAAGTGAAGAGAAAGTAGCCGCCGGGTGGCGGCTACTGCGTATTTAACGGGCAGCGCGTTGCAAAATGATCGTTGATGGCTGGCGCTGCAGGAAGCGCATTCGCATCATCATCATAATCGCCGCCGACGTCAGGCCGATGATAAAGCCCATCCAGAACCCTGCCGGCCCCATGCGCTCAACCACTAAGTCCGTCAGGGCCAGAATATAGCCACACGGCAGACCCAGCACCCAGTAGGCGATGAAGGTGATAAAGAAGATGGAGCGCGTGTCTTTATATCCACGCAGCACGCCGCTGCCAATCACCTGGATGGAGTCAGAGATCTGGTAAATCGCGGCCAGCAGCATCAGGTGCGATGCCAGCGTGACCACTTCCGGGTTGTCGTTATAGAGCAGGGCAATCTGCTCGCGTAATGCAACGGTAAAGAGCGCCGTACAGACAGCCATGCAGACGCCGACGCCCAGCCCGGTCCGGGCGGCCGTTTGCGCATCCAGCGTTGAGCCCTGGCCCAGGCGGAAGCCGACGCGAATCGTCACCGCCGCCGCCAGCGACATCGGTAGGACGAACATCAGGGAGCTGAAGTTCAGCGCAATCTGGTGCCCGGCCACGTTCACAATGCCCAGCGGGGAGACCAGCAGGGCAACCACGGCAAACAGGGTCACCTCAAAGAACAGGGCGAGGGCGATCGGTAACCCTAACTGCACCAGACGCGTCATGATGTTCCAGTCCGGCGTGCTAAATCTTTTCTCGTTACGAATGTCGCGCATGGAGCGGGCGCGTTTTACAAAGGCGATCATGGAGAAGAACATCACCCAGTAAACGGCTGCCGTCGCCACGCCGCACCCGACGCCGCCGAGCTCCGGCATCCCGAAATGACCGTAAATAAAGACATAGTTCACCGGAATGTTGACCAGCAGGCCGATAAAGCCCATCACCATCCCGGGCTTGGTTTTCGCCAGGCCCTCACACTGGTTACGCGCCACCTGGAAAAAGAGGTAGCCGGGCGCACCCCAGAGCAGGGCGCGCAGATAGCCCACGGCTTTATCAGCCAGTGCCGGGTCAATGTTATGCATAGCGCGAATGATGTGGCCCGCGTTCCAGAGCACGACCATGATCAGCAGGGAAACAAACCCTGCCAGCCAGAAACCCTGACGAACCTGATGGGCAATGCGCTCGCGACGACCCGAGCCATTGAGCTGAGCGATAACCGGCGTGAGCGCGAGCAGCAGACCGTGGCCGAACAGGATGGCCGGAAGCCAGATTGACGTGCCGATAGCCACGGCCGCCATATCGGTGGCGCTGTAGCCACCTGCCATTACCGTATCCACAAATCCCATTGCGGTCTGGGCCACTTGCGCGACGATCACTGGTATAGCCAGTGCCAATAGCTGGCGCGCTTCATTCATGTACTTCTGCACGTGAACACCTTTATTTTGTAGTTATTTGAGAGACTAAAAAAGCCGCCGAAACGGGCAGCAAGAAGAAAATGCAGGGGGGTGCCAGCTATTGTAGCGGGCTTTAGCTATTTATCTAGTGAAAAAATCGCCAGAAAATGCGCTCCGCTGGCAACCTCTTTTTCCAACTGTTATTGTGGTGGGATTAAACGGTGTCACCACCGTCCGGAAAAAACAGGAGTTGTAAGCATGTTTACTGGTATTGTGCAGGGCACCGCCAAAGTGGTGTCCATTGATGAAAAACCTAATTTCCGTACTCATGTTGTTGAGCTGCCGGAATATATGCTTGAGGGTATTGAAACCGGCGCGTCGATTGCTCACAACGGCTGCTGCCTGACCGTTACCGAAATTAACGGCAACCAGATTAGCTTTGATTTAATGAAAGAGACGCTGCGCATCACCAACCTGGGCGAACTGGCGGTAGGTGATACCGTTAACGTTGAGCGGGCGGCGAAGTTTAGCGATGAGATTGGCGGCCACCTGATGTCCGGGCACATCATGACCACCGCCGAAGTGGCAAAAATCGTGACCTCGGAAAATAACCGTCAAATCTGGTTTAAAATGCAGGATCCTTCATTAATGAAATACATCCTCTATAAAGGATTTATTGGCATCGATGGGATTAGCCTGACGGTGGGTGAAGTAACGCCAACGCGTTTTTGCGTGCATTTAATTCCTGAAACGCTGCAGCGCACCACGCTGGGTGCCAAAAAACTGGGGCACCGCGTGAATATTGAAATCGATCCGCAAACCCAGGCGGTGGTGGATACGGTTGAGCGCGTGCTGGCAGCAAAAGAAGCGGCAATAATAAAGACCGCCGCAGAAGAAGAATAAAAAATAACCCCGGGCATCCGGGGTTATTTTTTTAGCGTGCGACACGTAGTCCGTGTTCAATCCCACGGCTGAATACCACCTGCCAGAGCTGAATATCCCGTGCGCGAAACGCCCCCGCGCAGGCATTCAGATAATAGCTAAACATCCGCCTGAATCGTTCAGAATAGTTGTCCGCAATCTCAGGCCAGGTCTCCTGAAAACGCGCATGCCATGCCATCAACGTGGTGTCGTAATCCGCGCCAAAGTTATGCCAGTCTTCCATCACGAAATGGGGTTCACTGGCGTTGGCAATCTGGCGGACGGAAGGCAAACAGCCATTCGGAAAGATGTATTTGTTGATCCACGGGTCGACGTTATTGTCGGTTCGCTTAGAGCCGATGGTGTGCAGCAGGAAGATGCCGTCCAGTTTCAGATTCCGATCCACCACCTCAAAATAGGTAGCGTAGTTTTTCGGCCCTACGTGCTCGAACATGCCGACGGAGACGATCCGGTCAAACTGCTCGTTCAGGTCACGGTAATCCTGCAGCCGGATATCCACGTCAAGACCCTCACAGCGCTCCCGCGCCATTTTTTGCTGTTCCGCTGAGATCGTCACGCCGACCACGCTGACGCCATAGTGTTTCGCCATAAAATACGCCAGCCCGCCCCAGCCGCAGCCGATATCCAGCACGCACATGCCGGGCTGTAGCTGCAGCTTTTCGCTGATCAGACGCAGCTTGGCCTGCTGGGCCTCTTCAAGCGTCGACGCGTCTTTCCAGTAGGCGCAGGAGTATTGCATGAAAGGGTCCAGCATACGGCTGAACAGGTCGTTGCCCAGATCGTAGTGTTCTTTGCCAACGATCCACGCGCGTTTTTTACTTTGCAGATTAAACAGTCGGGCAGAGGCGACACGCAAAGTGTCTTTCAGATTGCGAGGGAGTTGATTTTCAAGACCGGCACGCAGCACGCTGGCGAAAAAGGTATCCAGACGTTCGCACTCCCACCAGCCGTCCATATAGCTTTCTCCCAGGCCTAACGATCCCTCTCGCAGCACGCGTTTAAAAAAGTCGGGATGTTTAACCTGAGGATCGGATGGCGATGATCCATTGATAGTGATGCCTGCTCGACCTAACAGTTCACTGACGATCCGGGACCAGTTGTCGTCCGGAACGCTGACTTCTTCTATACACGATGAACTCATAGCTTCTCCATCACCCTACTGTGATCAGAACCTTAAAACAGCGTAGACGCTTTTTTTGGTTTGTGAGAAATCTCACGGTAAATACCGCGAGGCTAATATCCGACGTAGAACAGAGGAAGGGAGATAACCCTTGCCGAAATGCCTTCCATGGTAAAACGGGAGCACTCCGGCTCCCGTTAACACTTAATATTTATCGTATTTAATCGAACCAAATTTAGTATAGGCCTCAAAATTTGGTGATTCAACAGAAAATTCTTAGCAACCTAATCACTGAAAATTAACATAGTTTCTGGCGCGATTAGGCATGCGAGGTTTCTACCTGCGTGCTCTCACCCTGCGCGGAAGCCTGCATGCGATAGCCTATGACGGCCAGCGCAACGGTAGCCAGCATCACGCTGGTTGTCGTCAGCAGCGGCGTGGCAATCAGCGCGGAGACCACCAGGCTTGCCAGGAAGCACAGCCCCAGCTGCAGGGTGTTCTGCAGCGCAGCCGCGCGGCCTGTCGCCTGCGGGAACGGACGCAGTGCCTGGGCTACAACGATAGGGTAGATCGCCCCGTTGGCGATGGCCATCACGCAGAATGGAATCAATATTTCGGCCAGACCCGCGCCCGGAATAAAGCCAACGGCCCAGGTGCCGATGACGCTCAGCGCATAGAGCACCAGCAGCCACGGCAGCATCTGCTGGCCTTCCCATTTTTGCAGCGCCGCGCGACAGCCGTACCCGCCCACCAGGAACGCGATGGTCTGCGGAACGTAGCTCAGGCCAATGGCCGCCGGGCTATAGCCCATATCGTGCAGAATAAACGGCGAGCCGGTCAGCCACGCGAAGAAGCTTGCCGAGCAGGCGGCATAGATCAGGACATTCCCGCGATACGCTTTGGCGCTGAGCAGGGAAGTAAAGGTAATCGGCTTCGCGTCAGTATGCGCTTCTTTTTTATGCGCGGGCTTGAGGGCGAACGCCGGCAGCATCAGTACCAGAGTAATGGCAAACAGCGTGGCGAAAATGGCCTGCCAGTCGAAATGCGCGAGGATCCAGCTGCCCAGCAGGGGAGCGAGGGCAGGTGAGAGACCCACCAGCGGCATAATGGTGGCGAAAATACGGTTTGTGCGGTTAGCCGGGTAATAGTCGGTGACCAGCGCCTGCCAGGTCACGGCCGCGGCACAGACGCCCACGGCCTGAATAAACCGCAGCACCAGCAGCCAGGTGGCATCGCGTACCCATAACATTCCCAGGCAGCCTACCGCAAAAATGGCCAGGCCCAGCAACAGTACCGGTTTACGACCAAAGCGATCCGAGAGCGGTCCCCAGAGCAGCTGAGCGAAGGCAAAGCCGGCGAGGAATAAACTCAGGCTGGCGCTGATGGCGGCAGCAGGCGTTTGTAAATCTTCCTGCATGGCGGCAAACGCCGGCAGGTACATATCGGTGGCCAAAAAGCCCAGCACGCTCAAGCCGCCGAGCCAGACTAAAAAACCGTTCCTGGGTTGCACTGTTTTATTCTCCTGAGGAGGCAGGTATACATTGGCGCTGAGTGTAGGGAGTGCAAAGCCGCTTGTGAAACGCTAATATTTGGCGGATGCATTCAAAAATTTTGCAGGCAGAAAATGTGGTCAGATTATTCTCTTGAAGTGGTCGATGCTGTTGCGCGTAACGGCAGCTTTAGCGGTGCGGCGCAGGAGCTGCACCGCGTCCCTTCGGCCATCAGCTACACGGTGCGCCAGCTGGAGGAGTGGCTGGCGGTTCCGCTATTTGAACGGCGGCATCGTGATGTGGAATTAACGCCCGCAGGCGCGTGGTTTTTGAAAGAAGGGCGTTCTGTTATCAAAAAAATGCAGATCACCCGCGAACAGTGTCAGCAGATCGCTAACGGCTGGCGGGGACATCTTTCCATCGCGGTGGATAACATTGTTAAACCCGAGCGCACCCGGCAGATGATCGTCGATTTCTACCGTCATTTTTCTGACGTCGAGTTGCGGGTCTCGCAGGAGGTGTTTAACGGCGTCTGGGATGCGCTGGCGGACGGCAGGGCAGAGATGGCGATTGGGGCCACGCAGGCGATCCCGGTCGGGGGACGTTACGCTTTTCGCGATATGGGAATGCTGAGCTGGAAATGCGTGGTGGCAAGCGATCATCCGCTGGCGGCGATGGAAGGGCCGCTGAGCGATGACACGCTGCGCAACTGGCCGTCGCTGGTGCTGGAGGATACGTCCCGTTCATTGCCCAAGCGTATCACCTGGCTTCTCGACAACCAGCGGCGGGTGGTGGCCCCTGACTGGGAATCGTCGGCGACGTGCCTCAGCGCCGGGCTGTGCGTCGCGATGGTGCCCGTTCATTTCGCGCGTCCGCGCATCGATACCGGAGAGTGGGTTGAGCTGACGCTGGAGAATCCGTTCCCGGATGCGGCCTGCTGCCTCACATGGCAGCAAAATGATGTCTCGCCTGCGATGGCCTGGCTGCTGGATTATCTGGGAGACAGCGAAACGCTGAACCGGGAATGGTTACGGGAGCCAGCGTAGCTGGCCCCCGTAAAGCGATTAACGACGGTAGTCGCGGAACGGACCATCCGCAACGGAACGGCGTTCGATAAGACGCGGGTGAACTTCAATGGACTGCGACTCTTCACGCTTGTTGACGATTCTGTCCATCAGCATGTTAAAAGCCGTTTCGCCCAGCGAGTCTTTTGGCTGGTGAATGGTGGTCAGCGCCGGGGTGAAGAAGCGCGCGTTACGCACGTTGTCATACCCGATCACGGAAATATCCTGCGGTACGCGCAGGCCCAGCTCGTCGGCAGCGCAGAGCGCGCCCATGGCCATGATGTCGCCTCCGCAGAACACGGCGGTCGGACGGTGCGGCTGGGAGACGATCTGCTGCATCGCGCGGTAGCCCGATTCCGGCTCAAAGTCGCCCTGCACAATCCAGTTTTCCGGCACGTTGATCAACGCTTCTTCCATCGCTTTCATAAAACCGGCCAGACGGCCCGCGCCGGTGTTGCGCTCCAGCGGACCGGGGATCACGCCAATCTCGCGGTGACCGCGTTCGATCAAATAACGACCGGCCATATAGCCGCCTTCAAAGGCGTTATCGATAACGGAATCGGTGAAGTCTGCGCGCGCTTCGCCCCAGTCCATCACCACCATCGGAATATGGCGATACTCTTCCAGCATCGACAGCACTGACTCCGGATACTCGGAGCACATTACCAGCAGGCCATCAACGCGCTTTTGCGCCATCATCGACAGGTAGGCACGCTGTTTTTCAATGCTGTTCCACGCGTTGCCCAGAATCAGGGTATAGCCTTTCTGGAAGCAGTTCTTTTCGACCGCTTCAATGATCTCGGCAAAATAGGCCGCTTCACTGCTGGTTGCCAGCAATCCAATGGACTTGGTGTGATTAACCTTGAGGCTACGTGCAACCGCACTTGGCGAATAGTGCAGCTCTTTGATCGCTGCCCAGACGGCGTTGCGCGTCTCTTCCGCCACAAAGCGGGTTTTGTTAATTACATGTGATACGGTTGTAGTGGAAACGTTTGCGCGTTTTGCTACGTCTTTAATTGTTGCCATTAAATGTCACTCCAGACCATATCCTAAGCTCCTGAAAAACTTGAAGGTAAACGTTTGCCTTCTCTCACCCTTATCTCGCAATGTTGAATTGCGGCACGCCGGGAAAACGACACGGGACGTCAGGAGGGGGTCAATGGCCGGTACGCTAATAAATTTAGCGTGGAATTTTGTCCTATCTTGATGAAAAGGGGAAGAGGTAAAGTGGTTATCAGTATAAATCCAGGAAGATTTTTGACGTAATCTGTGCAAAAATGAGCAAGCTCACTTTTCGTGTGGGGATTAAAAGGAGAAAAATTGATGAGTTCCGATCTTAAGTTTTCGCTGTTCACCACCGTTGTTGTGCTGGCTCTGATTGTTGCGGCCGGTCTGACGGCTGCGCTGCACTGATTTACGCGGAGGGAGAGCCTTCTCCCTCCCGACTCCCCGGATTGTTACTTCTCTGGCAAAAATCTTTTGCCATTTTGTTAACTTCTCATTTTTTGTGATTGATGTCATGCTTTCCGCTTCTTTGTTCTGTGTCACCACATGACACGGCATTCGGAGTTGACGCATGAAAATCAATTTTCCCCTGCTGGCCCTGGCGATTGGCGCTTTTGGGATTGGCACCACTGAATTCTCCCCGATGGGGTTACTGCCTGTTATTGCCCGGGGCGTAGATGTCTCTATCCCTGCGGCAGGGATGTTAATTAGCGCCTACGCTATCGGCGTGATGGTCGGGGCGCCGCTGATGACGCTTCTGCTTTCGCACCGCGCGCGCCGCAATGCGCTGATTTTCCTGATGGCGATTTTCACCCTGGGCAACGTGCTTTCGGCCATTTCGCCAGATTACACCACTCTGATGCTATCGCGTATTCTGACCAGCCTTAATCACGGCGCATTCTTCGGGCTGGGATCGGTCGTGGCAGCCAGCGTGGTGCCAAAACACAAGCAGGCGAGCGCCGTGGCGACCATGTTTATGGGGCTAACGATTGCCAACATCGGCGGGGTGCCTGCGGCAACCTGGCTGGGGGAAGCGATCGGCTGGCGTATGTCCTTCCTGGCGACGGCCGGACTGGGCGTGATTGCGATGGTGGCGCTGTTCTTCTCCCTGCCGAAAGGAAGCGCCGGAGAACGTCCGGAAGTGCGTAAAGAGCTGGCTGTGCTGATGCGCCCGCAGGTGCTCTCCGCGCTGCTCACAACCGTGCTGGGGGCAGGGGCGATGTTTACCCTCTACACCTATATTTCTCCCGTCCTGCATGACATCACCCACGCAACGCCTCTCTTTGTGACCGCGATGCTGGTGCTGATTGGCGTGGGCTTCTCGATCGGCAACTATCTCGGCGGGAAATTTGCCGACCGTTCCGTGAGCGGGACGCTTAAGGGCTTCTTAACCCTGCTGATTGTCATCATGGTTGCCATTCCGTGGCTGGCGCGCAATGAGTTTGGGGCCGCGATTGCGATGGTCGTCTGGGGAGCCGCCACTTTCGCCGTGGTGCCGCCGCTGCAGATGCGCGTGATGCGTGTCGCGCACGAGGCGCCGGGACTTTCATCTTCCGTGAATATCGGTGCGTTTAACCTGGGTAATGCCCTGGGCGCCGCGGCCGGTGGGGCCGTGATTTCAGGTGGTCTGGGATACAGCTTTGTGCCGGTGATGGGGGCGATTATTGCCGTGCTCGGCCTGCTGCTGGTGATGATGTCGGGTCGTAAACAGCCTGAAGCAGCCTGCGCTGCGGAATAAACCAAAAACGCAGAAGGGCGAACCCTTCTGCGTGTCTCTTACGCGGCGAAGTTCTTCGCGACAAAGTCCCAGTTAACCAGTGCCCAGAAGTGCTCCAGGTAGTTCGGACGCGCGTTGCGGTAGTCAATGTAGTAAGCGTGTTCCCATACGTCCACTGTCATCAGCGGCTTAGCGCTGGTAGTCAGCGGGGTACCCGCGTTTGAAGTGGACACGATAGCCAGTTTGCCATCCGCCTCTTTAACCAGCCACGTCCAGCCAGAACCGAAGTTCTTGATGGCTGCATCGGTAAATTTCGCTTTGAAATCCGCGAAGCTGCCAAATGCGGCGTTGATAGCGGTAGCCAGTTCACCGGCAGGTTCACCGCCGGCATTCGGCGCCAGGCAGTGCCAGTAGAAGGTGTGGTTCCACACCTGAGCCGCGTTGTTAAAGACGCCACCCTCTGAGCTGCGGACGATCTCTTCCAGCGTTTTGCCTTCAAAATCGGTGCCCTTGATCAGATTGTTCAGGTTGGTGACGTACGTCTGGTGATGTTTGCCGTAATGATATTCCAGGGTTTCCGCAGAAATGTGCGGTGCCAGGGCGTCTTTTGCATATGGTAGTGCAGGTAATTCGAACGACATTGCTTCTCTCCTTATTGTATTTTGTGTTGCCAATAACCACACAGACAACATGGACAGGATAGCAAATTGAAAGGGTATGCAAAAGAGGAACTTACCCTGCCACGGATGTGGCAGGGCAGGGGTTAGCGAATGGTTTTCGGCGTCATCACGCGACGCGCGCCGACGTAGTGGCGTACCCAGTAGTCTTCACTGAGAGAGGTGATCTGAATATCCTGGCCGCTACGTGGAGACTGGATGAACTTCCCGTTGCCGACATACACGCCAACGTGGTCAGCCGTGCCGCGACCCTGAGTGCGGAAGAACACCAGATCGCCGTTTTCCAGCTCACCGCGGTCAACCGGTGAGGCATCGCGCAGGTGGTACATCTCATTGGCGGTACGAGGGATGCGGAATTTGACAAGATCTTTATAGGCGTAATAGACGAGGCCGCTGCAGTCAAACCCGGTACGCGGCGAACTGCCACCCCAGTGATAAGGTTTGCCAATCTGGCCCATCAGTTTGTTCATCGCGGTTTTTTGCGCTTTCTGTACACGCACTTTATGCACTTCAGCTATTTTCGTGACCTTCGTGCATTTCGCCTTGTGGCCTTTACGCGTGATGCATTTTTCAGTAACGAGGTTAGCAGCGGTTTGCGAAGCTTTACTTTTAGCGGAGTGGGCAGTGCGGGAAGGTTTTGTTTTCGTCTTGCTGGAAGCGGTCTGTTTCGTCTGAGCCGGTGTTTTTTTCTTGTCGTTCTTAGCGGTGGTTTTTTTCTTACGTTCTGTGGCTTTCACCAGATGGTTTTTTTGTACAGCAGAATGCCGCGCCTGCTGAGAGGCGTTTGCCACTGGCGTGAAAGTGAGTGAAGTAAACAGTAAAGCACAGAGCGTGATCGAGATTTTATTTATCCGCGCCACTGGGCAGTCCCCTGATAAATGCAGGTCATCAATAATACCCGCGTGTGATTTACAAAGCCCGTCGATTCTAATCTATAAAAACCCAGAAAGTTAATAGCATTTTTCAATCTACAATCGTGTTTCGTTAGCAAGTGCAAAAAAATTCATCGTTCTGTCGCACATTTGCCCACTCCCTAAGCAAAACCCTGACCGCCGCAGGGGTAAACACCATTTGCAATGCAACTTTTCGTGACTCGGGGTAGAATGTATAAACGTGACAAAAATGTTATTTTCCGATGCCAGTCTGAACCGCTACAATGTCAGACGAATGCCGTAACAGAAGTTAAAGGAAGCAAGACATGAGCACCACTATTGAAAAAATCCAGCGCCAGATCGCTGAAAACCCAATTCTGCTGTATATGAAAGGTTCTCCGAAGCTGCCAAGCTGCGGCTTCTCCGCACAAGCGGTTCAGGCGCTGTCAGCCTGTGGTGAGCGTTTTGCTTACGTTGATATCCTGCAGAATCCGGACATCCGCGCTGAGCTGCCTAAGTACGCTAACTGGCCGACTTTCCCACAGCTGTGGGTTGACGGTGAGCTGGTTGGCGGCTGCGATATCCTGATTGAAATGTATCAGCGCGGCGAACTGCAGCAGTTGATCAAAGAGACGGCGGCGAAGTACAAAACCGAAGAGCCGGACGCAGAGTAATTTTCTGCGCAAATAAAAAAGCGACCTGATAAGGTCGCTTTTTTTTATTCTTCGCTGTCGCCCATCGGCAGCGGCCAGCCGCCCAGACGCTTCCAGCGGTTGACGATCTCACAGAACAGCTCTGCGGTGCGCTCCGTGTCGTATAAAGCGGAATGCGCCTGCGTACCGTCAAAAGGTATACCCGCCGTGATGCAGGCTTTTGATAACACCGTTTGTCCCAGGGCCAGGCCGCTCAGCGCGGCGGTGTCGAAGGTCACAAAAGGATGGAAGGGGTTGCGTTTAAGCGCGGCGCGCTCGGCGGCGGCCATGGTAAAGCTGTGATCGAAGGTGGCGTTATGGGCCACCATAATGGCGCGGCTGCAGTTACTCTCTTTCATGCCTTTACGCACCATTTTGAAAATGGCGTGCAGCGCATCATATTCACTGACTGCACCACGCAGCGGGTTATGCGGATCGATACCGTTAAACGCCAGCGCTTCCGGCTGTAAGTTTGCCCCTTCGAAAGGTTCAACGTGGAAATGCAGCGTGGTGTCCGGTGTAAGCCAGCCCTGTTCATCCATCTTCAGCGTGATGGCGGCAATTTCGAGCAGCGCATCGGTTTTAGCGTTAAATCCGGCTGTTTCTACATCAATGACAACGGGATAAAAACCACGAAAACGGTCGCACAGACCGCTAAATTGAGCGTTATCGGACATCAGGGTCTCTTACCAGGGGAAAAAAGCAGAGCGCATTATGGCAAATTTTGCAGGGTGATGCAGTAAAACTACGGGCGCATGTTGCGCCCTGAGGGATCAGTTGCCCAGACCGCGACCCGCGTCTTTGGCTTCAATCAGCTCGATTTTGTAACCGTCCGGGTCTTCCACGAACGCAATCACGGTGGTGCCACCTTTTACCGGGCCCGCTTCGCGCGTAACGTTACCGCCGTTGCTGCGAATGCGCTCACACGCTTCGGCCGCGTTGTCCACTTCCAGCGCGATGTGGCCGTAGGCGGTGCCCAGCTCATAGCTGTCTACGCCCCAGTTGTAGGTCAGCTCGATCACCGCTTCATCCGTTTCCGGGCCGTAACCCACAAACGCCAGCGAGTATTTGTATTCCGGGTTTTCGCTGGTGCGCAGCAGCTTCATGCCCAGGACGTTAGTGTAGAAATCAATGGAACGTTGCAGGTCGCCAACGCGCAGCATGGTGTGAAGTAGGCGCATAATTTCCTCATTAACCAATGGAATAGACTGTCTTTTTGAACAGAAACGATGTTTTAGTATAGCGGCGAAGTATCGCCGCTATCAATGAACAACGGCGAGATTACAGAGAAGGGTAGTCGGTGTAGCCTTCCGCGCCGCCGCCGTAGAAGCTTTCCGGGCGCTGCGGGTTCAGGGCCGCTTTTTTCTGCAGACGGGCAACCAGATCCGGGTTGGCGATATAGTCGCGGCCAAACGCGACGGCATCGATCAGCCCTTTGCCGATCAGATCTTCGGCTTTCTCCGGGGTATAAGCCCCCGCACCGATGATCACCCCGTGGAAACGCTCGCGCACTTTCTGACGGAAAGCGTCCGTGTAAGGCTTACCGCCAGCCCAGTCCGGCTCGGACATGTGCAGATAGGCGATGCCGCGTTTAGCCAGTTCTTCGATCAGGTACAGGGCATCGGCTTCTTCGTTCGGACCGTTGTCGACGTTCTGGAAAGAACCGATTGGAGAGACGCGGATCCCGATACGATCCGGGCTCCACTCCTGGCATACGGCGTCAACCACTTCCAGCACCAGTCGAGCGCGGTTTTCAACGCTGCCGCCGTACTGGTCGGTGCGGTGGTTAGACGACGGTGACAGGAACTGGTGCAGCAGGTAGCCATGCGCGGAGTGCAGCTCAATCAGGTCAAAACCGGCTTCACGGGCGTTGGCCACGGCCTGGCGGAAGTCGTTCACGATACCCGGAATTTCATCCAGCTCAAGCGCGCGCGGCATAGAGGTATCCACGCGGATCGCATTGCCGTTTTCATCACGCAGGGACGTACGGGTATTTGCGCTCAGGGCCGAAGCGGAGACCGGAGCCTGGCCGCCAGGCTGAATGCTGCTATGGGAGATACGACCGGTATGCCACAGCTGGACCGCAATGCGGCCCTCTTCAGCGTGAACGCCCGCGGTGATTTTCTGCCATGCGGCGATCTGTTCCGGGCTGTGAAGACCCGGCGCACCCGCATAACCTTTAGCCTGAGCGGAAATCTGCGTGGCTTCGGTGATGATCAGGCCAGAGCTTGCGCGCTGACGATAGTATTCACCCATCAGTGGAGTTGGGATGTCGCCCGGCTCAATGCTGCGCAGACGGGTAAGCGGAGCCATAAACACGCGGTTTGGCGCAGTGACGGCACCCACTTTTAAGGGGGTAAATAATTTTTCAGCTGACATAAAGACTCCTGAGTAGACCAGTCGACTAGTAGTTGGGTAAATAAAAACGCCTGTTAAATGCCAGGCGCAGTAATGCTGTTTTTCACATGTGCCAGCGCGCTTTCCAGCGGCACGGCACTGCGCGAAATTTTTGCCTGCAGGTTAGCGCCTAGCCAGAGCGCATATAACACCTGCGCCTGGGTTAACGGCTCGCCGGAAAAGGCCAGCGTTTTTTCATCGCGGCCTTTCTCCAGCGCCTGGGCCAGCAGGGCGATAACGCCGCGGGCACCTTTATCCATCGCCGCGCGCATATCTTCAGAAAGATCGCACACTTCTGCAGACAGTTTAACGGTCAGGCATCCGCTAATAATGCCCTGCTGACAGAACTGGTTCAGCGTTTCCTGATAGTAGTTCAGAACACGATCCCGGTAGTTACCTTCACCCGACGCAAAGTGGGTCGCCAGACGCTGGTGGTAGCCAGCATAATGACGTTCCAGCATCGCTACGCCAAAAGCCTCTTTGGACCGGAAGTAGTGATAAAACGACCCCTTCGGAACCTCAGCGGTTTTTAATAGCTCGCTCAACCCCATACCGGTAAACCCGCGATGCATGCAAAGTCGCTCGCCGGTTGCCAGTAAATGTTCGCGGGTATCGTGTTCAGTATTTCTGCTCATGGCCGCACTCTAATAGACCGTTCGGTCTAATGCAAGCGAGTTTACTGACGACATGCGCTCAGTATATCCAGCTGTGGTTGATAAACCGTTGATTTCACGTCCATCATACCCAATACGGTTGAGAATAAATTGTCCTGGGAAACCGCATTTTTTGCTGCATGGTCACGCAAACACTGTTCGTTGATGCCAAAGTTTTTCGCGTAATCCGGTGACAGCCAGAACATAAACGGAATATGCGTTTGCTGCTCCGGCGCCAGCATATAAGGCGTACCGTGCAGATAAATACCGCTTTCGCCCAGCGATTCACCGTGATCTGAGAGATAAATCAGCGCGCTGTTCATGCTAGACTGGCGCGCTTTCAGCGCATCAATGGTTTTGCTGACCATGCTGTCGGTATAGAGGATGGTGTTGTCATAGGTATTGATCAGCGCCTGATGATCGCAATCCTGAATTTCATTGGTGTCGCAGGTTGGGGTGAATTTACGGAAGTTGTCCGGGTAACGGCGATAGTATGCCGGACCGTGGCTCCCCATCAGGTGGATAACCAGCACCGTATCTTGCTTCACGCCATCCAGCACGTTATCCAGACGGTAGAAGTTCACATCGTCAATACAGGATTTGTCTTTGCAGAACTGATCCAGCTGCCACTGCGTCATATCGGTATGTGGCACGCGATCGCAGGCACCTTTACAGCCGCCGTCGTTGTCGCGCCACAGCAGGTTGATACCCGCATGCTTCAGCACATCGAGCAGACCTTCCTGATGGTGAGCCAGGTCGGCATCGTATTTGCTGCGCGTCATGCCGGAGAACATGCAGGGAACGGAAACCGCGGTTTCGGTACCACACGAGGAGGCCTGCGGGAAGTTAATCACGTCCTGCTTTTTCAGTTCCGGGTTGGTTTCGCGCCCGTAACCGTTCAGGGAGTAGTTTGCCGCGCGCGAGGCTTCGCCGACGACAAGCACCAGAACGGTTTTCTTCTGTTGACCGGTAATCAGTGGCCCTTTATGGGCATCTTCACCAATGCGCACCAGCGTTTGATCGCCGGCAAACCAGCGCATCTTGCTGTACTTCACCACGGCGCTGACATAGTTCGCCGGGGTGACCATTTTGACGATGCTTTTGTTATTGCGGAACAGCGATGCGTAATCTTTATAAAACAGCGCGGCAATCAGGATAATCACCAGCAGAGCACCGAGCATCGCGGCAACGCGCGTCAGCAGCGCGTACCACCATTTACCGGTACGAATGCGGGTCAGAGCCAGCACCACGGAAGGCACAAGGCCAGCAATAACAATCCACAGAATCATCTGCGGCGTCACCAGGGCTGTCGCTTCCTGAGAGTTGGTTTCGAACACGTTCACAATCATGTTCTGATCGATCACCGCGCCATAGGTGTACATAAAGTAGGTTGCCGCAGCGCATCCGATCGTCAATACAATCAGCAGCGGCTTACGGATATAGGGGATATTCAGCAGGCTAAAGACAATCACCCAGCCGCAAAACAGCACCAGCGGTACGGACGCGGCAAAGAGGATGTCGTGCAGGTGCGAAGGGGCAATAATGGCCCAGCTGCGCTGGATAAACAGCCCGTTGATTAGCGTAAAAAAGAGTGCACAGCTCAGAGTAAATTTAATATCGTTACATTGTAACTTTTTGATTAACCACATCGATCGGTAAACCCGTTATTGTCATGATGGGCCGAGTATAGAGAGGGAAGATTAGTGAAACCTTAATGCCACAAATCTGTGATATAGGCCTTGCACGTGGTGCGATTAACGTCTTCACTGTAGGTGAGAGGAGCTTTCGGGAGGTGAGTGTGGCAGAGCAGCTGGAGTTTTTCCCCATCCAGAGCCCGTGCCGGGGTATTTGTCAGGTCGATGAACGCGGATATTGCCGCGGGTGCATGCGTACCCGCGATGAGCGTTTTAACTGGCAAAACTTTAGCGACACGCAAAAGCAGGAGGTGTTACGCCTCTGCCGACAGCGTCTTCTGCGCAAAATACGCGCAAACAAAGCGGGTGAAACCGAAGAACCCCAGCAACCTTCACTTTTTTAACACGGTAATTGCGTATACTCATGGCATTACGTCCTTGAGGAAAATGTTATGGTTCAGCGAATTACCCTTGCCCCCCAGGGGCCAGAATTCTCCCGTTTTGTCATGGGCTACTGGCGCCTGATGGACTGGAATATGTCCCCCCTTCAGCTGGCGAGCTTTATTGAAGAGCACCTTGATTTAGGCATCACCACGGTTGATCATGCGGATATTTACGGTGGATACCAGTGCGAGGCCGCGTTCGGCGAGGCGCTTAAGCTGGTTCCTGCGCTGCGCGATCGCATGGAGATCGTCACGAAGTGTGGGATTGCCACCACGGCAAAACCTGAACACGCCCTCGGTCATTACATCACCGACAGCGCGCATATCATCAAGAGCGCCGAGCAGTCGCTGGTCAATCTGGCGACCGATCGTATCGACCTGCTGTTAATCCACCGCCCCGACCCGCTGATGGATGCCGATGAGGTGGCGGAAGCCTTCCTGAACCTGCATCAGAGTGGGAAAGTGCGTCACTTCGGCGTCTCTAACTTTACCCCGGCACAGTTTGCGCTGCTTCAGTCTCGTCTGCCGTTTACTCTGGCCACCAACCAGGTTGAGATCTCCCCGGTACACCAGCCGCTGCTGCTGGATGGCACGCTCGATCAGCTGCAGCAACTGCGCATTCGCCCGATGGCGTGGTCCTGCCTGGGGGGCGGACGCTTGTTTAATGATGATGAATTCCAGCCGCTGCGCAACGAGCTTGAAACCATCGCCCGCGAACTGAACGCGGAGAGCATCGAACAGGTTGTTTACGCATGGATCCTGCGCCTGCCGTCAAAACCTCTGCCTATTATCGGCTCCGGCAAAATAGAACGCGTGCGTTCTGCGCTGGCCGCTGAAGAGCTGGAGATGACCCGTCAGCAGTGGTTCCGCATCCGTAAGGCCGCGCTGGGTTACGACGTACCATAAACCGCCTGAAGGTGACTTTCCGGTGAAATCTTTGCCCCTGGTATACACTTAAGGGGCAAAAAATAACCCGCGGAGGTCATATGAAGCGTTTTGCTCTGGCATTGGTCACGCTGGTTGTTTGCGCAGGGGCGCAGGCAGCCAGTGACGAAGTGGAAATGAATCTCGTCACCCCACAGGGTGTGGGTCAGTCCATCGGAACGGTGAAAATCACTGAAACCGATAAAGGACTGGAGTTTGCCCCCAACCTCAAAGCTCTCCCTCCCGGTGAACATGGTTTCCATGTTCATGCCAAAGGCAGCTGTCAGCCAGCTTTAAAAGAAGGTAAACCGTCTGCTGCGGAAGCGGCAGGAGGCCACCTCGATCCGCAGCATTCCGGCAAACATGAAGGCCCGGATGGAATGGGGCATTTAGGCGATCTGCCAGTGCTGGTGGTGAATAACGACGGTAAAGCCACCGATCCTGTCGTCGCGCCGCGACTGAAAAAGCTGGATGAGGTGAAAGGCAAAGCGCTGATGATCCACGTCGGCGGCGACAATATGTCCGATAGCCCTAAACCGCTCGGCGGCGGCGGGGCACGCTATGCGTGCGGCGTGATCTGATCCCCAATCGTTCCCGGTGGCGGTGCCTGTTCCAGCTGCGAGAGCGAGCAGTGCAGGCGCCAGATTATCGAGGCCAAATCACGGGCTGCGGGCAGATGATGCTGTGCCAGCGTATCGCAGATCCGCTGCAGCTCATTCAGCGTGGTTTCCAGCGGCCGCTGCTGGACACCGCGCTCGCTCATCACATTGCGCAGCAGGGAGATGCAAACATCCCGAACCTGCGACAGCGGATCGGAACGCGTTTCCCACGCGCGAAGCTGCCAGACCACGTGCGAGCAGTTCAACAGCACCACGCCCCAGCGCAGCAGCCAGCGCCGGGACAGCGCGTCCTGGCTGTTATTCAGCTGACTGACGTGATGATAGACCAGCGATTCATACTCGTTTTCACCCAGATGCGGTTTACGGCTGAGCTGGTCAACAAACCCTCTGCGTAACTCCCGGATATGCCTGCGGCTCTTGCGTGCATCGGAGCCGGGACGTAACACCGCGAAAGCCAGCCACGCCAGCCCCACGCCGAGGATCTTCGCCAGGTTATCATTGAGAAAATCGGCGTAATCATAAACCGGCGGATTCGTCACGGAGATAAACGAGCCCATAAAGACAATCAGCTGTCCCCAGAGGCCCGCCAGCTTAGGCATTTGCAGCTTCAGAAGCTGCATGGTGGTCAACAGGGGAAACAGGAACAGCAGGAACTGCCACAGATCGCTTATCTGTACCATCAGGCCAAACTTCACCACAAAGCTGAACAGCGACAGCAGCACCAGCGTGCGCAGCAGGAGCGTAAGCGAGTTGAACGGCGAGGCCGCGACGGAGTAAAGCACGCAGCTGATGGCGGCAAGCGTCAGGGCCGCCGTACCGGACTCCCACTGCGTGGTAATACTCCACGCCCCCACCAGCATCAGCGCACAGAAGGTGCGAAAACCGCTCCACAGCGCTTCCAGATAGTCGGTATGGCGCGCGAGTGCCGGGCTGCCGGGGACGTTGAACTCCGTCAATGGGGTCGCGTTTTCGATGGCCGTAATCCAGCGGCTGCTGCGCAGGTACAGACGGCAGAAGTAATTCAGGCGCTGCCAGAAGGCGCGATGGCGGTAGTCGTACTCATCAGCCGGGGCGAGCGGAGCGATAATCCGCGCTACGGTGTAAATGTCCGCATCCGGGCGCGCAAGGGCCGCGAGCAGCGTTTCAATCACGGCACGGGTGTTTTCAGGCGGCGTTGGCCAGTTGAGCAGCATCCGGCGAAGGCTGGAGATGGCGCTGGTCATGCGCAGCTGCTGGTGCAGCAGATAGTTAAGAAGTGTGTTCTGGCGGCGAAAGCGGTAGTGGCTCCAGAACGCCTGAATGCGCAACAGATTCATCGTCAGGATCTGTCCGATAACCTTTTCATGCGCGAGGCGGATATTGTCGCTGGTATCCGGTTGCCACAGCAGGCTCGCGTGTTCCAGTAACCGGGTATGCATGGTTTTCAGCGCGGTGATGAGCGCGGTGCCGTCGGATGTGCTGGGGAGGATCATCATCATGAAGCCACCGCTGAGGATCCCGACAATCACTTCACAAACGCGCGCCTGGGCAATATCCCACAGCTCGGTGGTGTCGAGCACGTTAACCACCGGAAAGGCGATAATGGCGGCGGTATAGCCCGCCAGCTGAAACGCGTAGGCGACGTTATTGGTAAAATGGGCGCAGGCCCAGGTACAGCAGCCCAGCCATGCGGCCAAGCTCAGCAGGAACAGCCACGGATCGTTCAGCGTATGGCCGGCGATAATTAACGCCGCGGTGGCGCCCAGCAGGCTGCCTGCGATGCGCCCAAGGCTTTTACTGATCACCCCGCCGACCGTCGGAAAACTGACCACCGCCGCAGACGTCATCGCCCAGTAGGGCTCATCCAGGTTCAGGTAATAAGCCACAGTTAGCGCAAGACACATGGCAATGCCGTTACGCAGCGCGTAGCGCCACTGGGGACGCGTCGCTTTCATCCACGGCGTGTTTTGCCAGGAGAGCCCCTGCAGCTTCATTAGCGGGTTCCGATAGAGACAGTGCAGGTGGTGCCAGACACCAGGGTAATGTCCTGCGGTAGACGGTCAAACTCAACGCGAACCGGAACGCGCTGGGCCAGACGCACCCACGGCACGTTCGGCTTTATGTCCGACACCAGACCGGAATCCGTTTCGACGCTTTGATCGTAAATAGCGCGGCCAATGCTGGATACGTGACCCTGTAACTTCTGCGAGCCGCTGTAAAGCGTAATGGCGGCAGGCGATCCCTCGCGAATATGGCGAAGCTTGGTCTCTTCAAAATAGCCCACCACGTAGAAGGAGTGGCTGTCGACGAGGGCAAAAACGGGTTGTCCCGTGGTGGCATAATTCCCCACGCGAGCGGAAAGGTTGGTTACCCACCCGTCAACCGGCGCGGTAATCACCGTTTGGGTCAACTCCCACTGGGCCTGCTTCAGCGTGGCTTCGGCTACGTTGACGCTCGCCTGCATGGCCTTTACGGTGATGTTGGCGGTGTCTAAATCTTCCGCTGAGATGTAGTTTTGCGACAGGTGGCGGCGGCGGTTGGCCTCGTTGTTAGCCTTTGCCAGATCCGACTGGGCTTTAGCCAGCTGCGCCTGGGCGTTCAGAATCGCAATGTGGTACGGGGTGTCGTCGATGCGGAATAAAATGTCTCCCTTTTTGACGAACTGGTTATCCTTAACCAACAGCGCCGTAATACTTCCCGACACCTGAGGGGTAATGCTGACCTGCTCAGCGCGAACTTTGCCGTCACGCGTCCAGGGCGATTGCATATAAAAATTCCACATCCACCAGCCCGCCACCAGCGCAAGGGCAAGGACAAGCAGGGTGGAAAAGTACTTTAGCGTTTTAAGGGACATATTCACCACACAGTCAAAACGGCAAGGCCCAGGCATACGGAAAGGGCAAACAGGGAAAGATCCATCAGCATGGGATGCCAGATTTCGCCGGAGTACATCCAGTCGCGGAGCAGGCGATGCGCGATGAGCCAGAGCATAAAGCCGACCAGAACGGCCTTAAACAGGGGAGGAAAATAGACTGACGCACCGAAGATCAGATCCTGAAGGGGTAAACCCTCTGAGCGATGAAAAAACGTCACGGGCAGAAATCCTTTGCAGTGAACAGAATGCCGCATCGGCTTGTCTTAGTATGATGAAGCATCACAATTCAGTGTAAGTCATACTTTTAAGTTGGATGAATGCAGTATTGCATTTGTTTTGGCAATACAAATGCTGCACACTATTCTAAAATCAGTATAATAACTTAGCAAGCTAATTATAAGGAGATGAAATTGGAATCGCCATTAGGTTCTGATCTGGCAAGGTTGGTACGCGTCTGGCGTGCTCTGATTGACCATCGCCTGAAACCTCTGGAACTCACACAGACGCATTGGGTCACGCTGCACAACATTCACCAGCTGCCGCCCGATCAGTCGCAAATTCAACTGGCAAAAGCGATAGGCATTGAGCAGCCGTCGCTGGTGCGCACGCTTGACCAGCTGGAAGAGAAGGGGTTGATCTCGCGGCAAACCTGCGCCAGCGATCGTCGCGCCAAGCGGATTAAACTCACCGAGAAAGCGGCGCCTATCATCACGGAAATGGAAGCCGTGATTACGAAGACGCGCGGTGAGATCCTGTCAGGCGTTTCACCGGCGGAGCTGGAAATGCTCATCAGCCTCATTGGGCGCCTCGAGCAAAACATCCATGAACTGCAGTCGCGCGACTGACAAACAACCAGGCCTTGCAGCAGCAAGGCCTTTTTTTTATTTAAAGACCACCACGCGGTTACGGCCGGTCTCCTTCGCTTCATACATCGCTTTGTCGGCATTTTCCACGCACGTTTCTGCGGCTACTGCGGCTGACGTCGCCGTAAACACCCCCATGCTGATGGTGATTGGCTCAGGTAGTTGACCGCCGCTGCTGGCGTTATCGAAGCTGCTCAGATTTAACCGAATGCGTTCCGCCACCTGGTACGCCGCGTCTGATGAGGTGTTGGCCAGCATCAGAACAAACTCCTCACCACCGATACGGGCCGCGATGTCCTGGGGGCGCACGGAATCCATCAGCAGATTAGCAACAAACTGCAGGACCTTGTCGCCCTGAAGATGTCCGTACGTGTCGTTGATACGCTTGAAGCGATCGAGATCGCTGACGATGACGGAAACCGGACGGCTGGGTTTGGCGATATCCAGCGCCTGCTTTAATGATTCATAAAAATAACTGCGGTTATACAGGCGCGTGAGCGGGTCGCGAATCGAGTTCTGGTAAGACTGCTGGTATTTTACGTGCGAGTCGCGATACAGCCTGAAGACATCGTAGAGCAGAACAAAAATAATCAGCAGCGTGGCGGCCGTTTCAAATAAGCGGGCGCGATACCAGGAGATACCTTCGGCATGTCCCCCCATCAACAGCATTGAGAGCGTGACGATATAGCAGACGCACAAAAAATTACCGCCCACCCAGAATAAATTGCGTACGCGCGTAATAAACATCAGAGTTGCTAATGTCACTACCCACAGAGCAATTAATGAAATATTAATAAACTGGCTCCAGAGAACCATAAACTGACGCGTTTCATTATCAACCAGGTCAATTGATAAGAGTTGTGAATGACTGGAATAGAACCAGGCCAATCCCACCGCACAGACCGTAAAGAGAAATTCGCCGCTCACAATCGCGATATGTGCTAATCGTGAAAGGGGAGAATTGCGCATGGTATAAAGTATTGCCGCAACGATGATGAGCACCGCCATTATTAGATGGCGGAACATATAGTAGATCATCGCATCGTTGTAGTTCACGACGTTAAACTGGTAGAGGTCCAGCCAGGCGGGAAAGCTGGACAGCGTTCCGACCATCAGCAGTGCGGAGCCCGCAAAGGCGAAGGCGAATGCCACCAGATACAACCGTTTTCTGTCGCACCAGTATTTCATCGCCATGAAACAGGCAATAAACAGGTGGAACACCAGCAGAAAAATGGTAAGCGTAGGGAATAGCAGCGGTGAAAAGGAGGGAACCCATTCAACGAGTTTTAAAAACAGAGTTTGTAATATCCCGATGACAACAATGCAACCAAGGCAGAACGCGATATAACGACTCTTTAAAGAACGACGATTCGCAATCATATACGTTATTAACGACTTTATAATGAATGAAGGTAAGAAGATTGCGAAGAGTTTAATAAATTAGCGCGCTAAATACTTTGCGCAGAAACAATATATGACGTGGTAAATAATAGGCGTGATGAATATATTTTGTAAATATATTTTTGGAAGTGATATATATTGTAAATGGATGTGGCCTAATGACCACATCCATTTTTAATTAACGTGGAGAAACGGTCACCTGACTTCCGTTGCTTGCCAGAACAACGCGCTGGCCTGCAGAGAAGCGAGTGCTGCCTTGTTTCTGTACAACCATGATCGTGCTGCCGTCGTCTTTACGAATTTCCAGCTCTACGCCCTGGGTTTTGTTCATCGCACCCTGAACGCCCTGGCCGGCTACGCCACCCGCAACGGCGCCTGCGGCTGTTGCCAGCGAGCGACCTGTACCGCCACCGACGGTATTACCGAGGAAACCACCCAGAACGGCACCGCCGATTGCACCCATTACGTTGCTTTCATCACCACCCTGGATCTGTACAGGACGTGCGTTAACAACGGTACCGTAAGTCACGTTCTGAACCTGTTTCGCTTCAGAAGCGCTGTAAACGTCGCCAGAAAGTGAACTGTCATTCACACAGCCAGCCAGAGTTAAACCAATCAGCGAAACGCCCAGTACACGTAAAATCATTTGAATCTCCTGTTCACCAAAAACGCCCAATTGGGGGCATCCGTTATGGCTAAATTATATGGCATAAGGAGCCATAGTTCATATCTTTGCACTAACAATAAGAAAATTGTACTTGAATTTGACTTAACGAGACATAAACAGGATCTGCCTGTGCTACCCGTCTGACATTGTTAAAAAATATTATCGCCGGATGGCAAAGCGGCGCCGTTTATGGTTGAGTGGGTATCCTTAGCCCACGCAACGTAAGGAAAGCGCATGAAATCGGGTCGCTACATTGGTGTGATGTCAGGCACCAGTCTGGATGGGGTAGATGTCGTACTGGCCGCCATTGACGAAAACATGGTGGCGCAGCAGGCGAGCCTGACCTGGCCAATCCCCATTTCACTGAAAGAGGATATTCTGAGTATCTGTCAGGGGCAGCAGCTTACCCTCTCCCAGCTTGGACAGCTTGATGTTCGCCTGGGGGCGCTGTTTGCGGATGCGGTGCAGGCTTTGATGCAAAAAGAACATCTTCGCCCGCAGGACGTGGTGGCCATCGGGTGTCACGGACAAACGGTCTGGCATGAGCCAGGCGGAGATGCCCCGCATACCCTGCAAATCGGCGATAACAACCAAATTGTGGCGAAGACGGGCGTGACGGTGGTTGGCGATTTCCGTCGTCGCGATATCGCCCTTGGCGGGCAGGGCGCGCCGCTGGTACCCGCGTTCCATCAGGCGTTACTGGCGCACCCTTCAGAACGGCGTATGGTGCTCAACATTGGTGGGATTGCCAACCTGTCGATGCTCATCCCAGGGCAGCCCGTACGCGGCTATGATACCGGCCCGGGCAATATGTTAATGGATGCCTGGATCTGGCGGCAGTGCGGACAACCGTATGATAAAAACGCTGAGTGGGCGAGCGGGGGGAAAGTGATTATTCCGCTGCTGCAGTCGATGCTGAGCGATCCATATTTTGCCCTGCCAGCCCCTAAGAGCACGGGGCGTGAATACTTCAACCTGGGCTGGCTTGAGCGTCAGCTGGCGCCATTCCCGGCGCTCGCGCCGCAGGATGTCCAGGCGACGCTTGCCGAGCTGACGGCCGTGTCGATCTCCGAACAGGTTCTGCTCAGCGGCGGATGTGAACGCCTGCTGGTGTGCGGCGGAGGAAGCCGCAACCCGCTGGTGATGGCGCGTCTTGCGGGGCTACTGCCGGGTACCGAAGTGACCACGACCGATGAGGCCGGCATCAGCGGGGATGATATGGAGGCGCTGGCCTTCGCCTGGCTTGCCTGGCGCACCATTGCGGGACTGCCGGGCAACTTGCCGTCGGTAACCGGCGCGCGTGAGGCGAGCGTCCTCGGGGCGATTTTCCCGGCAAATCCTCGTCATAATCAGAGTTAACTGAAATTCAGCGCGGCGCGTCGTCGTTAGAATGGAACGAAACAGGAGGGCAGCCATGCCCTCCAGGACCA
This sequence comes from Enterobacter sp. 01-M-02-SI-ECC, assembly GCF_047530595.1. Classification (NCBI taxonomy): domain Bacteria; kingdom Pseudomonadati; phylum Pseudomonadota; class Gammaproteobacteria; order Enterobacterales; family Enterobacteriaceae; genus Enterobacter; species Enterobacter sp. 01-M-02-SI-ECC. The sequence goes on from NZ_JBLKCZ010000001.1 coordinate 623,076, forward strand.
GGAAAGTCTTCGGAATACGCCCATGAAAAAACTTCTTCTTATTGCCGCTCCTTTGTTGCTGTCAGGATGCAGCGTCTACAACCAGCTCCTTGAGCGCATGCAGACCGATACGCTGGAGTATCGCTGTGACGAAAAACCGCTGACCGTAAAGCTGAACAATCCACGCCAGGAAGCCAGTTTTGTTTATGACAATAAATTGCTGACGCTGAAGCAGGGGATGTCAGCCTCCGGCGCGCGTTATTCTGACGGTATCTACGTCTTCTGGTCGAAAGGCGACAGCGCCACGGTCTACAAACGCGATCGCATTGTGCTGAACAATTGCCAGCTCGAAAATCCGAAGCGTTGAGATTTTTACAGGGGCGGCGCACAATAGCGCCACCCACTCTCAATGTCAGCTAACGCCATGTCAGATAACGACGAACTGCAGCAAATTGCGCATCTGCGCCGTGAATACACTAAAGGCGGCCTGCGTCGCCAGGATCTTCCCGCTGAACCCCTCGTGCTTTTTGAACGCTGGCTGAAACAGGCCTGCGAAGCGAAACTCGCCGACCCCACGGCCATGGTCGTCGCAACGGTGGATGAAAACGGTCAACCGTATCAGCGCATCGTATTGCTCAAGCATTATGACGAGAAAGGGCTGGTGTTCTATACCAACCTCGGCAGCCGCAAGGCGCACCATTTAGAAAACAATCCGCGTATCAGCCTGCTGTTCCCCTGGCACATGCTGGAGCGTCAGGTAATGGTCACCGGCAAGGCGGAACGTCTCTCGACGCTGGAAGTGGTGAAGTATTTCCACAGCCGCCCGCGTGACAGCCAGATTGGCGCCTGGGTATCCAAACAGTCCAGTCGAATTTCTGCTCGCGGCGTGCTGGAAAGTAAATTCCTGGAGCTGAAGCAGAAGTTCCAGCAGGGGGAAATTCCTCTGCCAAGCTTCTGGGGCGGGTTCCGCATCCCGATTGAGCAGATGGAGTTCTGGCAGGGGGGCGAACATCGCCTGCATGACCGCTTTTTATACCAGCGCGAGAATGGCGGCTGGAAAATCGACAGACTGGCACCATAATCCCCGAAATTTGTTGATTTAAGCGCTAGCGCACACCGCGCTTGCGCTTTATTCTATGGTCCTTTCGCATCAGGCGAAAAGTCGTGTACCGGCAAAGGTGCAGTCGTTTATACATGGAGAATTTGATGGCAAGCAGTAACTTGATTAAACAATTGCAAGAGCGGGGTCTCGTGGCCCAGGTGACGGACGAGGAAGCGTTAGCAGAGCGACTGGCGCAAGGCCCGATCGCGCTCTATTGCGGCTTCGATCCCACCGCTGACAGCTTGCATTTGGGGCATCTTGTTCCATTGTTATGCCTGAAACGCTTCCAGATGGCGGGCCACAAGCCTGTTGCGCTGGTGGGCGGCGCGACCGGCCTGATTGGTGACCCAAGCTTTAAAGCCGCTGAGCGTAAACTGAACACCGAAGATACCGTGCAGGAGTGGGTGGATAAGATCCGCAAACAGGTTGCACCGTTCCTCGACTTCAACTGTGGTGATAACTCTGCCATTGCCGCGAACAACTACGACTGGTTTGGCAGCATGAACGTGCTGACCTTCCTGCGCGACATCGGCAAGCACTTCTCTGTTAACCAGATGATTAACAAAGAGGCCGTTAAGCAGCGTCTGAACCGTGACGACCAGGGTATCTCCTTTACCGAGTTCTCCTACAACCTGCTGCAGGGTTATGACTTTGCCTGCCTGAACAAGCTGCACGGCGTTTCCCTGCAGATTGGCGGTTCCGATCAGTGGGGTAACATCACCTCCGGTATCGACCTGACCCGTCGTCTGCACCAGAACCAGGTCTTCGGTCTGACCGTTCCGCTGATCACCAAAGCCGACGGCACCAAATTCGGTAAGACTGAGGGCGGCGCAGTATGGCTCGATCCGAAGAAAACCAGCCCGTACAAGTTCTACCAGTTCTGGATCAACACGGCGGATGCCGATGTTTATCGCTTCCTGAAGTTCTTCACCTTCATGGATATCGCAGAGATCAATGCTCTGGAAGAAGAAGACAAGAACAGCGGTAAAGCGCCGCGCGCGCAGTACGTGCTGGCGGACGAAGTGACCAAACTGGTTCACGGTGAAGAAGGTCTGGCCGCGGCAAAACGCATTACCGCAAGCCTGTTCAACGGTACCCTGAGCGATCTGAGCGAAGCGGACTTCGAACAGCTGGCGCAGGACGGCGTGCCGATGGTTGAGATGGAAAAAGGGGCTGACCTGATGCAGGCGCTGGTGGACTCTGAGCTCCAGCCTTCGCGCGGTCAGGCGCGTAAAACCATCGCGTCTAACGCTATCACCATCAACGGTGAGAAACAGGCCGACCCGGAATACACCTTCGTTGACGGTGACCGTCTGTATGGCCGCTACACGCTGCTGCGTCGCGGTAAGAAAAACTACTGCCTTGTCTGCTGGAAATAATTAACAGTCTCCAGGGGCGTGGGAAACCACGCCCCTTTTGTTTTTTCAGGGTTTGGTAAGAAAAAAATGAAGAACATCCTCGCCATTCAGTCCCACGTTGTTTTTGGACACGCTGGCAATAGCGCCGCGGAATTCCCGATGCGTCGCCTCGGCGTCAACGTCTGGCCCCTTAATACCGTACAGTTCTCTAATCACACGCAATACGGCAAATGGACCGGCTGCGTAATGCCGCCTTCGCACCTCAGCGAGGTTGTGCAGGGGATTGCCGATATCGACCAGCTTAAACGCTGTGACGCCGTGCTGAGCGGCTACCTCGGCTCAGCGGAGCAGGGGGAGCATATCCTCGGCATCGTACGCCAGGTGAAAGCCGCAAACCCGGCGGCAAAATACTTCTGCGACCCCGTTATGGGCCACCCGGAGAAAGGCTGCATCGTGGCGCCTGGCGTTGCAGAGTTTCACGTCCGCCACGCGCTGCCCGCCAGCGATATCATTGCGCCAAACCTGGTCGAACTCGAAATTCTCTGCGAGCATCCGGTTAACAGCGTTGAAGAGGCGGTAAGCGCGTCTCGTGAGCTGATCGCTCAGGGGCCTGAAGTTGTGCTGGTAAAACACCTTGCGCGCGCAGGGCTGAGTCAGGACCATTTTGAGATGCTTCTGGTGACGAAAGATGACGCCTGGCATATCAGCCGTCCGCTGGTGGATTTCGGCCTGCGCCAGCCGGTTGGGGTCGGGGATGTCACCAGCGGTCTGCTGCTGGTGAAATTACTGCAGGGGGCGACGATGCGCGACGCGCTGGAGCACGTTACCGCGGCGGTGTACGAAATCATGATTGCGACGAAAGAGATGCAGGAATATGAACTGCAGGTGGTTGCGGCACAGGATCGTATCGCGAAGCCGGAGCACTATTTCAGCGCAACCCGGTTATAACCGGCCAAAACGTGTAGGCCGGGTGAGCGTCAGCGCCACCCGGCAACACAGGCCGCTCGGTTAGTTCAACCCTTCCGCTTTCAGCGCCGCAGCTACTGCAGGACGCTCTGCCACGCGTTTCATATACGATGCAATATGGTCTAACCCTTCCAGGTTCAACTTAACCGCGCGCGCCCAGCGCAGCACAGTAAACAGATACGCATCGGCAATCGTGAAGCGCGAACCACAAATCCACTGTTCGTCTTTCAGCGATTCGTTAACGTACTGCAGCTTTTTCTCAAGAAGCGCACGCAGGGTCGGCTTGAACTCTTCTGGGGTATCCGGGCGGAACAGCGGCGTAAATCCTTTGTGCAGTTCGGTCGCAATGTAGTTCAGCCATTCCAGCGTCTTATAGCGAGAAATGGTACTGACCGGTGCCAGCAGCTGACGATCGGGTACGCTATCGGCCAGGAACTGCATAATCGCGACGCCTTCGGTCAGCAGAGTACCGTCATCCAGCAAGAGCACCGGAACTTGTCCCTTGGGGTTAATGGCAAGAAAATCATCGCCATTTTCCAGACGCTTTTTCATCAGATCAACGCCATCCAGCGTGAAATCTTTGCCGCTCTCGCGCAGGGTGATATGGGAAGCAAGAGAGCACGCGCCCGGTTTGTAGAACAGTTTCATCGGTAACTCCTTTTTGCTGAGGTTTCAGCTATGTTAGTGCGCCAACGGACAAAAAAAAAGCCGCTAATATGCATTAGCGGCTCGTCGTTTCTCAATAATCTTACGCGGTAGCGGTTTTGGTCGCTTCAGCCGTCTTGTCGTCGTCCTGAGTCATACGATTCAGTTTCGGCGCGGTCAGCAGCATCAGAACTGCAATAACCGCAGTCGCGATACCAATCTGCATGAACACGGTGCCGTAGACGTTAAGGGAGACCAGTGGGTCAGTGACGTTTTCAGGCACAGCCATCAGGTTCGCAATTTTACCCGCAATGATTGCCGCACCGGCAGTGGTCAGGAACCAGCTACCCATAATGAAGCCCATCAGACGCTGCGGCACCAGCTGTGCAACCATCGCCAGACCCAGACCGGAGATCATCAGCTCACCGATAGACTGCAGCGCGTAGCTCAGGATCAGCCAGTTAACGGACACGATACCCGCGTCGGTGGCAAATTTGGTACCCAGCGGCAGCACCAGGAACGCGCCGGAGCACAGCACCATACCGATCGCAAACTTGTGCGGCATCGGCAGACGGTCGCCCATCTTGTTATAGATAGCGGCCAGAATCGGGCTACCAATCATGATCCAGAACGGGTTCAGCGCCTGATACTGTTCCGGTTCGAACGCGATGCCCAGAATTGAGTGCTCAACGTTACGAATGGCGAAGAAGTTCAGTGAGGTTGGCATCTGGCTGTACAGCACGAAGAAGATAATCGCTTCCAGCATCAGAATGAACGCCACAATCATCTTGCGACGGGCAGCACCCTGCATGGCGAACGCTTCTTTCGCAAAGATAACCACGATACCCAGCGCAACCACGCCCAGAACGGCACGGGCGATACCCTGGTTGTGCAACAGCCAGGTGGCAATTGCCGCGAGGACAACAACGCCCACGATGGTGGCCAGCAGTTTGCCCATATGAACAGGCTCGAAGTCAGGTTTTGAACCGTAGTCTTTAACCCAGCTGCGGCAGAACAGGAAGTTCACCACGGTGATCAGCATACCCACGAAGCTCAGCGCGAACGCCACGCTCCAGCCGAACTTAGCTGCGAGCCATGGGGTTGCCAGCATCGAGAAGAACGAACCGATGTTGATGGACATGTAGTACATGGTAAATGCACCGTCCAGACGCGGATCGTCTTTGCTGTAGCAGGTAGAGAGCAGGGAGGACGGGTTTGCTTTGAACAGACCGTTACCGACGGCAATCGTCGCCATACCCATATACACGACAGCGGCATCGTGCCCTGACCATGCAACCAGACCATAGCCAATCGCCAGGACAATGGCGCCCAGCATGATGACACGTTTAGTCCCGAGGACTTTATCACCCAGCCAGCCGCCAATTGCGACCAGACCGTACACCAGAGCACTAAAGGAAGAGAACAGCGTGATGGAATCGGCTTCGGACATACCCAGCTGTTTTACCAGGTAAACCGCCATGATCCCTTGCAGGCCGTAATAACCAAAACGCTCCCATAACTCGATAGAGAAGATGAGATAGAACGCTTTAGGCTGTTTAAAAGCGTTAAGACTTACGCTTTCATCTGTTGGTTTATTGTTTGCAGTAGACACATATACCTCTTTTTTTACATCCCATATTAACGGGGGTGTTCATAGCGTGATGGCCGTCGTCCATACGCCTTATAGTTATATTGGGAGGAGAAACGGCGGGTAATGTTCACTATCCTGCCCCATCTGGCAATACATTTGTAATAATCTGTTACATATATCTGAAGTGGTATAATCGTCGGTTCATATAAATGTTATTCAGCGTTAAATTTCATACGATGATTAAAGGTAGTTTTTTCGACTGGCAATAACCCACTTCAACCGGCCTTTGGCGATATGTTCTGCTATTTGCCGCTTATCGCAGTGATATAGCCCATATTCTGAAAAATAGCTGGTCTTATCTTCGGCAATGGAAGGAGAGTATCTTGTCAGACAAAGGGTTTAGGCGGGTTTTGACAACAAAAATTCAACATGAAGTTATCAGGGTGATCGCGATCACAGATGTATAGAAATTTTTGGCTATGAAAAAAGTATTAACCTGTTTGAGCGTTAAACAACCGAACAAGTGACAGGTCAGGGGGAACGAAAGACGGACAAATAACGGCCAAAAGAAGGGTACCTGGTAGCCCTTCTTTTGGTAAGGGTTGTGACGATCAGGGATACACTTTTTCTTTGTATTCGCAGAGATCTTCAATAATGCAGGAGCCGCAGCGAGGCTTACGGGCAATACAGGTATAGCGACCGTGCAGAATCAGCCAGTGATGGCAATCAACCTTAAATTCGGCCGGAACCACCTTTAACAGCTTCTCTTCGACCTGCTCAACATTTTTCCCCGGCGCGAAGTTAGTCCGGTTAGACACGCGGAAAATATGCGTATCCACGGCGATGGTCGGCCAGCCAAACGCGGTGTTGAGCACCACGTTCGCAGTCTTACGCCCCACGCCCGGTAAGGCTTCCAGCGCGGCGCGATCTTCCGGTACTTCGCCCCCGTGCTGTTCCAGCAGGATCCGGCAGGTCTTAATGACGTTCTCGGCTTTGCTGTTAAACAGGCCGATGGTTTTGATATAGGACTTCACGCCTTCCACGCCCAGCTCCAGCATGGCTTTTGGCGTATTGGCGACCGGATAGAGCAGGGCAGTGGCTTTATTGACGCTCACATCGGTCGCCTGCGCAGAGAGCAACACCGCGATCAGCAGCTCAAACGGGGAGGTAAAGTTCAGCTCCGTCGTCGGATGCGGGTTCTCGTCCCGCAGACGGGTCAGGATCGCAATGCGCTTTTCTTTATTCATGAAGCCTTCTCGGGTGTCCCTTCCAGAACGCTACGCTCAGCCGCGCGGCGCTTACGTTTCTCATCAATCAGGTATTTTATCGCCAGCATCATGCCAAGGCCAATAAACGCGCCAGGGGGCAGCATTGCCAGCAGGAATGGCGTATCGGTGTGGAAAACTTCAACGCGCAGCGCTTTGGCCCAGCCGCCCAGCAGCGCATCTGCGCCGTCAAACAGCGTACCGTTACCGAGGATCTCGCGCAGCGAGCCCAGCACGAACATGGCGCAGGTGGCGCCCATTCCAATGGAAAAACCATCCAGCGCCGACATGGCGGGACTGTTTTTCACCGCGAACGCTTCCGCACGGCCAACGACGATACAGTTGGTGACGATAAGGGGAATAAAGATCCCAAGCGACTGGTACAGGCCGAATGCGTAAGCGTTGATGAGCATTTGTACGACGCTAACAACAGACGCAATGATCATGACGTAAATCGGAATACGAATTTCCGACGGCGTCCAGCGGCGCAGGGCGGAGATGGAGAGGTTGGTCAGGGTCAGCACCAGCGTGGTTGCCAGACCCAGACCGAGCGCGTTGGTGGCGGTGGACGTTACCGCCAGCAGTGGGCACATCCCCAGAAGCTGGACCAGCGCGGAGTTGTTCTTCCACAACCCCTGGACAATAACCTCTTTAACCTGGCTCATGATTACTCCCTACAGGCCGGAAGATTGTTGATTTGCGCGGGCAGCGTTTCGGCATACAGCCCGGCTCGTTTTACGGCGTTCACCACGGCGCGCGGCGTGATGGTCGCGCCGGTGAACTGGTCGAACTCGCCGCCATCTTTCTTCACCGCAAACGCGGTATCCCCTTCGCCATGGATAACTTTACTGGCGAAGTGCAAAATCCAGTCGCTCAGACGGGTTTCAATTTTATCGCCCAGGCCCGGCGTTTCATGATGCTGCGTCACGCGGGTACCCAGTATTGTGCCGGAGAAATCGCTGCCGACGAGCAGTTGAATGGCGCCGGAATAGCCGTCGGGCGCCGTCGCTTCCATCACCGCGCCTACCGGTTTATCCCCTTTGCGGGCAATAAAGAGGCGGTGAGAGCCTTTCCCAAGCTGCGGCGCGTCTACCACAAAGCAGCTCTTTTGCAGGTCATTATCGTAGAAATCTGATGGGATCACCTGATCGAACAGCGCCTTTTGCTGCTTTGAAGCCTGCTCTTCGATGGTCGTTTTGGTTAACGAGTTAACCAGGGCCGTCAGCCCGGTCAGGACCGCGGCGAAGACAGCCAGCGTGACGCCGTGTTTTTGCATCGTTTTTAACATGGCGAAACCCTTAGCGATGGCCGTACACGCGCGGACGCGTGTAATAGTCGATGAGCGGAACGGTAATGTTGGCGAGCAGGACGGCAAACGCGACGCCGTCCGGGTAACCGCCAAAGCTGCGGATCAGCCATACCAGCAGGCCTGCCAGCGCGCCGAAGATCAGGCGGCCGCGGTTAGTCGTTGACGCCGTAACCGGGTCCGTCAGGATAAAGAAGGCACCCAGCATGGTCGCCCCGGAGAGCAGGTGCATCTGCGGGCTGGCGAGTGATTCAGGAGAGAATACCCATCCCAGCGTGGCGCAAACCGCCAGCGTCACGAGGAAGCTGACCGGAATATGCCAGCGAATGGCTTTCTGCTGCAGCAGGAACAGGCCGCCCAGCAGATACGCCAGGTTGACCCACTGCCAGCCTGCACCCGCCAGCATGCCGCTGTAAATCGCGGATTTCATAATCTGCTCAACGCTGTGCCCGGCATGCAGGGACGTTTTAAAGGTATCGAGAGGCGTCGCCTGGCTGATGCCGTCCACGCCCATGCGCAGCGCGTTCATGTCAGCGCCCAGCGCCGTATGGCCGGTAAAGATAACGTGCAGGGCATCCATAAAGCCCGGAACCGTGGCCGCAATCTCGTGCGGCGGCAGCCAGCTGGTCATCTGCACCGGGAAGGAGATCAGCAGCACCACGTAGCCAATCATCGCCGGGTTAAACGGGTTATGGCCGAGCCCGCCGTACAGCTGTTTGGCAATGATCACGGCAAACACGGTACCGAGCACGACCATCCACCACGGGGCAAACGGCGGAATACTGATGGCGAGCAGCAGGCCGGTCAGCAGCGCGGAGTTGTCAGCCAGAATGCGTGACACCGCCATCTTACGCAGCTTCAGGACGAGTGCTTCCGCCGCGACGGCGCTGGCGCAGCCCAGGGCTATCTGGAACAGGGTTCCCCAGCCGAAAAACCAGCACTGAACGGCAATGCCCGGCAGCGCGGCCAGGCAGACCAGCATCATAATGCGTGATGTCTGACGCTGGTTGTGGGTGTAGGGGGAACTTGCGATTCTGAAAACCATTTAATCCTCGTTTACGGCTTGCTGTGCGGCTTTCTTCGCCTGAACGCGCGCAATGGCGGCGGCGACGGCGGCCTTGCGCGGGTCATCGTTGGCGGCCTGCGGCTGCTCTTCCTGCTGCGCTGCCTTACGGGCTTTGGCGCGGGCAATCGCTGCTTCTACGGCGGCTTTACGCGGGTCGACCGGTGGTGCTTCTGCTTCTGATACTACCGTTGGTGCCTGCTGCGCAGCCTTACGGGCTTTAGCCCGTGCAATCGCTGCTTCTACGGCGGCTTTACGCGGGTCGACCTGTGGTGCTTCTGCTTCTGATACTGCCTCTGGCGCCTGCTGCGCAGCCTTACGGGCTTTGGCCCGGGCTATCGCCGCTTCAACCGCGGCTTTGCGCGGATCGACCGCATCCTGCTCGATGACCACGCTTCGCTCACCCGATTTGCGGGCTTTGGCGCGCGCAATCGCCGCTTCAACGGCCGCTTTACGCGGGTCGATCTCAGTATCTGCCTGAACCGTTTGCGCTTTTTCCGCCTGACGCGCGCGAGCCGCAGCCTTTCGCGCTTCGCGAGCGGCAATCGCTTCGCTGTTATCCGGTTTTTCCCCGGCCTGGATCACTACCGTCTGGGCGGCATCGGCTTTTTTCTCACGAACGCGCGCCAGTGCGGCGTTAATCGCATCCTGATCTTTCCCGGCAGGCTGAACGGCGGCCTGCTTATGGCGTTCCTGACGGGCGATTTTTTCGCGCTCCAGTCGCGCCTGACGTGCTTCGAAACGTGCCTTGGCTTCCGCGGCGCGTTTTTCTTCCATGGAAATGGCATAAATCTCGGCCTTCTCCTGACGGAAGTATTGCACCAGCGGAATGTTGCTTGGGCAGACCCAGGCGCAGGCGCCGCATTCAATGCAGTCGGCCAGGTTATGGGATTTTGCCTTGTCGTGCAGCTGGCCTTTGCTGTACCAGTACAGCTGCTGCGGGAGCAGATCCGCCGGGCAGGCATCGGCACAGGCGCTGCAGCGGATGCAACCTTTCTCTTCCTGTTCTTCACCCATTTCGGTTGGGGAAGGGGCGAGCAGACAGTTCGTGATTTTCACTACCGGAACGTCCAGCCACGGCAGCGTAAAGCCCATCAGCGGGCCGCCCATGATCACCATCTGGTCGCTGGTCGGGCAAAATTCAGCCTGTTCCAGCAGATGGCGCACCGGCGTACCCAGACGCGCCCAGACGTTGCCCGGACGGGAAACCGACTCGCCGGTCAGCGTCACCACGCGCTCGGTCAACGGCTCGCCGTCAATCACCGCGCGTTTCACCGCATAGGCGGTGCCGACGTTTTGCATCAGCACGCCGATATCCGAAGAGCGTCCGCCGTGCGGAACCTGCTTGCCGGTCAGAATTTGCGTCAGCTGTTTTGCGCCGCCAGAAGGGTACTTGGTCGGGATAACGCGCAGGCTAATATCGTGACTGCCCGCCAGCACGGCGCGCAGCATCGAAATGGCCTGCGGTTTATTGTCTTCGATACCAATCAGCACTTCCCGCGGCTTAAGAATGTGCGCCAGGATGCGGATGCCTTCCACCACCTGAGCGGCGCAATCCTGCATCAGACGATCGTCGGCGGTGATATAGGGCTCGCACTCGGCGGCGTTGATAATCAACGTCTGGATGTTATCGCCACCGCCGCGCAGCTTAACGCCGGTCGGGAAGCCCGCGCCGCCCAGCCCGGCGACGCCGAACTGATGAATACGCTCGATAAGCGCTTCGCGGCTCTGGCTGCGGTAATCGCTCCAGCCGTCACGTTCAATCCAGCGGTCTTCGCCGTCGGCTTCAATGATCACGCTCAGCTCCGATAGAGCGGACGGATGGGCCACCGTATGAGGGGCAATCGCCACTACTTTACCGGAGGTAGGGGCGTGTATCGGCAGCATACGTCCACGGCCAAAGGTCAGCGGCTGACCGCGAAGAACCGTATCGCCTTCTTTCACGCACAGCTCGCCCTCAGCGCCAATATGCTGTTTGAGCGGCATGACGTAACGCGTCGCCAGCGGAATTTGACGCAGCGGCGTGCCGTTGGACTGGGTTTTCATCTCCGGCGGATGGATACCGCCGTCAAAGTCCCAAATCTTCTCTTTTCTGAAAGCAGAAAATAACTTAAGCATGTTGTTCCACAGGAATGATGCGAACCGGAATGGTTTGAAGATCCCACTTCCAGCTTTCGGTAGTCGTTTCAACCGGGCGCAGCTCAATACATTGCGTCGGGCAGGGGGCCACGCAGAGGTTACAGCCGGTGCACAGATCCGCCACGACGGTGTGCATGGCGCGGGTGGCGCCAACAATGGCGTCAACCGGGCAGGCCTGAATACATTTGGTACAGCCGATGCAGTTTGCCTCGTCGATCACGGCGAGGGCGCGAACCGGCTCCTGCACCTCCGCATCGCCATCAACGGGCTGCGGATCGACGTTAAGCAGGGCCGCAATTTTCAGCATCACCGCTTCGCCGCCGGGGGCGCAGCGGTTAATTTTTTCACCCTGAATTCCTACCGCTTCGGCATAGGGACGGCAGCCCGGGTAGCCGCACTGCCCGCACTGGCTTTGCGGCAAAAGCTCATCAATTTTTTCAACAACAGGATCGTCCTCTACGGCGAAACGGCGGGAGGCGTAACCCAGGATAAGGCCAAACACCAACCCCAGGACGCTGATAGAGGCGATGGCAATCCAGATAGCATTCATTACAACTTCACCAGACCACTAAAGCCCATAAAGGCCAGAGACATTAAACCAGCGGTCACCAGCGCAATCGCGTTACCGCGGAAGGGAGCAGGGATATCCGCTGCCGCCAGACGCTCGCGAATCGACGCGAAGAGGACCATAACAAATGAGAAACCGACGGCGGCGGAAAAACCGTACAGCGCCGACTGCATGAAGTTATGGCCAAGGTTGATGTTCAGCAGCGCAACGCCGAGAACGGCACAGTTGGTGGTGATCAGCGGCAGGAAGATACCCAGCAGGCGATAGAGGGCCGGGCTGGTTTTACGCACCACCATTTCAGTAAATTGCACAACAACCGCAATGACCAGAATAAAAGCCAGCGTACGAAGATAGATTAACCCCAGCGGGATGAGGATCCAGGTATCAATCAACCACGCGCAGATGGACGCCATCGTCATGACGAAGGTTGTCGCCAGCCCCATGCCCATCGCCGTTTCCAGCTTTTTGGACACGCCCATAAACGGGCACAGGCCAAGGAACTTCACCAGAACGAAGTTGTTAACCAGCACGGTGCCGACAAAGAGCAGTAAGTAATCGGTCATTATTTAGCCTGAAATAAAAAAGCCGCCTATTATCGGACAAACTCACGCAGGCGACAACAGGTTATCTGTAAGGTTATTACGGGTTCACGAAGGTGTTTTTTACCCGCGTCGAACGCTTGAAATAGGGGACCAGCAGCGCGGCGGCCAGTAACGGGAAAAGCAGCTGACGAACGGCCAGAGCGTCTGATACGGGCGAAAAAGCAAAGGCTTTCACCGCCAGCAGAACCGAAATCAGCAGCCAGATAATGTAGTGTTTAGGTACACTTTTGCGGCGCTTAAAGAAAGCGATGGTCAACCACAGGGTGTAGTACCACATTCCAATTGCGAAAACGAACGACACAAACCACATCGCAATATTCAGCACGCTTTGCGACATCAGTGTCTGGATGGCGTGAGGGGTAATCAGTGCGGTGGTATACAGCAGCAGCGCAAGCGATGCGCTTAATAAGGCAACCAGCAGCCATGCCAGTGGGGCGATTAACCAGCCTCCAATGCGTTCTCCAGGCGTTGCGGTCATGAACTCTCCCATAATCTGCGCGAAATGTTGTACAGCCAGTTTGCAGGGCGGAGAGTATATAACATTTCGCGCGGATGGCTACTTTCTTATAAAACGTAACGCCATACGGACTTAGGCACTTCACCCACGTTGAACAAACGACCTCCGGAAACCAGCTCCGCACGGCGATGGTCAGCGGCGCGATACATATTAATGATGTCCTGATTATCCGACAGGGTGTAGTTCAGATGGTCAAACAGTTTTTCCAGGCTCTCAAGCGAATTGATCTTGCGAAATTTTAATAAATAGTCCTGAACTGTCATATTAATAAGTTTCCATATAAAAGTGAGTAATACCAGTTAAGGTAATTCGTTCGAATAATAAACGGATTAATAAAGACGTAAACAGCCCACTCAGGTAACGCGACGAAATTAGGAGTTTTCTTTGCTGAAATTCAGGCATCAGACGATGCCTGGAAGAGAAGGTTAACCGTGTTCACCAGGGCTGGCAATAAGTAACTGACATATTATGTCACTCTTTATTGCAGTAACCGGTTACTTAGGTTGGGCGACTGTGACAGGCTCCGGCGGCTGGTAGTTATCGATATGGCTGGCAACACCCAGCAAAATGACCGAAACCCCAAGAACAATCCATCCCGCTAATTCAATGATTCGATTAATAATTGACGTCATGATTCGTAGTTGTACTTTATCCATAAATACAGGTCGCAAATGTTACAGCGACGTTTCCCCGACGGCAAGCGCTTTGGGAACGGTTCCCTTAAACAAAATCAGTGGGTTAATACTATGTAACAAAAACAACCCGTACAACCTGCTATTTTAAGTCATATGGCACATTATTAATCTGTGGTAATGCCAGGCTAGCCAGTGTGAAATAAGAACGTCATAAAAGAGGACGGCACTATGAGTGATAATATCCGCGTTGGGCTTATCGGCTACGGGTATGCAAGCAAAACGTTTCATGCGCCTCTGATAGCCGGAATGCCGGGGATGACCCTGGCTGCGGTATCCAGCAGCGATGCCGCTAAAGTCCATGCCGACTGGCCTTCCGTGCCGGTTGTCTCTGAGCCAAAACACCTTTTCAACGATCCGAATATCGATTTAATCGTTATCCCCACCCCGAACGACACCCACTTTCCGCTGGCAAAGGCCGCGCTGGAGGCCGGTAAACACGTGGTGGTCGATAAGCCCTTTACCGTCACGCTGTCTCAGGCTCGCGAGCTGGATGCGCTGGCAAAGAGTCTCGGCAGGCTGCTGTCGGTGTTTCATAACCGCCGCTGGGACAGCGACTTTCTGACGGTAAAAAGGCTTCTCAGTGAAGGCACGCTAGGGGAGATCCTCTTCTTTGAATCGCACTTTGACCGCTTCCGTCCGCAGGTACGAAACCGCTGGCGCGAGCAGGCTGGTCCAGGCAGCGGCATCTGGTACGATTTAGCCCCGCATCTGCTGGATCAGGCGGTCAATCTTTTTGGTCTGCCGGTGAGCATGACGGTCGATCTGGCCCAGCTCCGGCCCGGAGCGCAGACGACCGATTACTTCCACGCGGTGCTCAGCTACCCGCAGCGGCGGGTTGTGCTGCACGGCACGATGGTCGCGGCCGCGGAATCGGCCCGCTACATTATTCACGGCACGCGCGGGAGCTACGTGAAGTTTGGCCTCGATCCGCAGGAGGACCGGCTGAAAAGCGGTGAACGTTTGCCGCAGGAAGACTGGGGCTATGATATGCGCGACGGCGTGGTAACGCGGGTGGAAGGTGAGGAACTGGTAGAGGAGACCTTGCTGACGATCCCGGGCAACTATCCGGCCTATTACGCGGGCATCCGCGATGCGCTGAGCGGCACGGGCGAAAATCCTGTTCCGGCCAGCCAGGCGATTCAGATTATGGAGCTGATTGAGCTGGGTATTGAATCTGCCAAACATCGCGCCACGCTCTGTCTGGCATAATTTTAAATATTTTTGTAGGCCGGGTAAGGCGTAGCCGTCACCCGGCAAATGCTCAACCGCGAGCCACTTTATCTTTAAGCGCCTGCTTCTCTTCAGGCGTCAGGAAAGCGATCTCCAGCCCGTTGATCTGCGCCTGACGGATCTGCTCGCGGCTCAGCCCCGCCTGCGGTGCGGCGATGTTGTACTCGTGGATGATATCCACGCCCTGTACTGCCGGATCGTCCGTGTTCAGCGAGGCCAGCACGCCGTGTTCAAGGAACGTTTTCAGCGGATGATGCGCCAGCGTTGCGACGGTGCTGGTCTGAATGTTAGACGTCAGGCATGACTCAATCCCGATGCGCTGCTCCGCCAGGAAATCCATCAGGGCGCGATCTTCTACCGCCTTCACGCCGTGACCAATACGCTCGGCGCCCAGCTCTCGGATGGCCTGCCAGATGCTTTCCGGGCCAGCCGCTTCACCCGCATGCACGGTAATGTGCCAGCCGGCATCGCGCGCGCGGTTGAAGTGGGAGAGGAACAGACTGCCCGGGAAGCCCAGCTCGTCACCGGCGAGATCGACGGCGGTGATGGCATCGCGATGGGCCAGCAGCGCTTCCAGCTCCTGCAGGCAGGCGGCTTCGCCGAACGTACGGCTCATAATGCCAATCAGACGGGCCTGAACGTCGAAGGTTTTACATCCTTCGCGGACGCCTTCAATCACGGCTTCCACCACGCCTGCAACGGGCAGGTTGTGGGTCATCGCCATATAGCCCGGCGAGAAGCGCAGCTCGACGTAATGCAGGCCGTTACGGGCCGCATCTTCAATGTTTTCAAACGCCACGCGGCGGCAGGCATCCAGCGAGGCCAGCATCTTCACGCCCCAGTCGAGTTTGCTCAGGAAGCTGACCAGGTCCGGTTCATTGGAGGTCACCTGTACGTGAGGGATCAGCGACTCAAGCGTCTGCGCAGGAAGCGTTAAATTGAACTGGCGGCCAAGATCGAGGATGGTTTGGGCACGAATGTTACCGTCAAGGTGACGATGAATATCAGTTAAAGGCAGGCGTGTATCAATCATGGTCGCACTCTTTTCTGGTTAAAGTGCGCCATATTATAAAAACAAAACGGGGTAAAAAGCTATTTGCGCAAGGGAATATTCCGTTGCGCAAATTGATTACAGGAGCGTGTTAATCCCGGCAATGAGGCGTTGCACCCCTTGTTCCAGCTTGCTGCGTGGACAGCCGGCGTTCAGGCGAACAAAGCCGTTTCCCTCTTTGCCGTAGGTATATCCCGGCATGATGGCGACTTTTTGCTGCTCGATTAGCACTTTTTGCAGCGCCCGATCGTCAATGTTCAGCGGGCGCAGGTCAATCCAGGCCAGGTAGGTCGCTTCGGGCGGCTGCCAGTTCAGTTTCGGAAAGGCGCGGTTTACTTCCTGCGCGATATACAACAGATTCTCTTCCAGATATCCCCGCAGGGCATCCAGCCACGGCCCTCCCTGCTGATAGGCGGCGATATGCGCCGTTAGCGCCAGCACGGAAGGAGAAGAGAGCCCGTCCCGGCCTTTTAGTGCGCTGAGATAACCGTTACGGCTCTCCTCATCACCAATAAGGCCGTAAGCGCCCGTCAGCGCCGGAATATTAAAGCTTTTCGAGCCGGAGGTGAGAAGCGCCCATTTGCCGCGCGCCACCGCGCTCCACGGCGTGTGACGATGCTCTCCCCACACCATGTCCATATGAATTTCATCGCTGATAACCGCCACGTCATTGCGTGCGCACAGTTCAGCCATCTGCGTCAGCTCGTCCCTCGTCCAGACCTTGCCGGTTGGGTTTTGCGGGCTGCACAGCAGCAAAATTTTGTTTTCAGGTTTTGCCAGGGCCGCTTCCAGCGCAGCCATATTTCCCTGCCAGCCTGCGGCGTGCTTTTCCATCTCCACGGGCACCACATGACGCGCATTCCCTTCAATAGCTTTGTAAAACGCGTCGTATGCCGGGGTGTGAACCACTACGCCGTCGCCTGGGTGTGACCAGAGACGAATCAGCTCTGACACCATGTAGATAACGGAAGGACCATAAACGACGGTTTCCGTATCAATCGTGCTGTTAAAGCGCTGCTGGAACCAGTGCGCGACGGCGGCGAGAAACTCCTCGTTCTTCCAGCGGCTGTAGCCCAGCACGCCGTGATTAATGCGCTGATGCAGCGCGTCGGTAATGCAGGGCGCGGTGGCGAAATCCATATCCGAGATGGTGAAGGGCAGCAGATCGGCCGCGCCAAAGCGGTCGGCGACGTAGTCCCACTGCGTACACCAGGTGCCGTGTCGATCCACGACGGTAGAAAAATCAAACATGACGTGAGTCCTTAAAGTAAAACCCCCTCATGAGAGGGGGCTGAGGCATCAGGCTTCAACTGTTCGCATCAGGGTTGCCAGCTCATCCTTCACCGACTGGACCTGCGGGCCGATAACCACCTGCAAATTGTGCTGATTTAACTGTACCACGCCGATGGCCCGGTTGGCTTTCAGGGCGTTGGTATCCACTTTTGACATATCCGCCACCGACAGACGCAGGCGGGTGATGCAGTTATCGAGCGAGGTGATGTTATCCGCACCGCCCAGCGCCGCCAGAATGGCCGGTGTGTTGTAGCCGGATTTGCCCACGGTCCCGGCAACCGCCTGTTCAACGCTGCTCGCCGTATCGGTATCGCGGCCAGGCGTTTTCAGGTTAAAGCGGGTGATGGCGAAGCGGAAGATGCCGTAGTAAACCGCAAACCAGATAGCCGCCACGACCGGCACCAGGTACCACTTGGTGGACAGGCCGTGCAGGATCCCGAACACCACGAAGTCGATCACGTTGCCGTCGGTGTTCACTGAAGTGTAATGGGTATAATTGATATTTGCCGATGTACACTGTGAACAATCAGGTTACTGCAATGTTGAAAATTACAGCTCCCACTCAACTGTGTATACCGGAAGGAAGCCAAAGACAAGATTGTAAATCCCTTTGAATTTCTCCGTTGTTACCAACACCCCACACAATCATCATCCCTCTTTTATCAAGGCATGATTTCCGTTGCCCCCTTTCACTCCTTCTGATATGATAATGAGTTATTATAAATATTTCCGTAAACTTTGTTCCGTAGTATTTCTCTCCTCGAAAACATCCCCAACGTCAGATGCAAGGCGGCTTTGCGCTATCGCAAATGCCATCGTTTTACCGTGGTTTTAGGTAGTAACTATGTAGGGGGTGTGATCTCTTTCTGAGTACAAAAAGGTTAATTTAACAATGATGCAACAATCACAAACCCTATTCGAATCGTCGGTTTTATCGGCAACAAGTTTTCGTACCGTCTACCATGAACACGGACGTTACAAAACAATTAATGGCAACTCCTTTGTTCATGATGGTCATGCATACCGGATTAACACAAGAATCGGCTCTGGTGTTCGTCATGACATACTTATTTCAACAATCAACGAACTGAACGCAATCCTGAAGCTCTACAGTCGAGTGTTCCTTACCCGTTTTGATCTCCACCTCCCTGAGTTCACTTCTGTTGAAGCAGGTAACAAATACATACGCAACTTGTTCAAACGATTACGTGACTGCCTAGGGTCTGGGAATAACGGTTTATCGGAACCTATTATCGATTTTGCTTACGGTTGGGTTTGCGAACAGGAAAAGGCTTCACAACCCCATTACCATTGCTGGATTGCACTTCCACATCGTTCGGTAAGATGGTTTGGAACGCCAGAAAGAGGGATCGCTGGTATTATTACGGAAATCTGGATGAAACTGACAGGTGGTAAAGCAACGCTGGTAAACTTGGCTAAAGCCACTAAAGACTATCCCGATCACTACGTCATTCATCGTGAACATCCTTCATCACTCGAAGGTCCGGTATTCTGGCTTTCTTACCTGGCAAAAGAACGCGGTAAAGCGCAAACAGGGAAGGGAACGCGCATGTACTCAACATCAAAATTGAGTAGCAAAGTACTGAATTCGTAAATATCGCACAGGAAGCCCGTAGCGCGTTTTTCTTTCCAAGGTATGCAATCGCATTACCCATATCATGAAAATCGCTTACAGCCTCGCTCAGAGCGTTTTAAGGCATGATTTGTTCCTGGTTAACTTTATGCTTCGGTCAGATGCATGATAGTTCAACTATAGTTGCTATGCTGATACATTCATACATTACTTCAAAATTCCGAGCGCAGCGAGGGACACGAACGTAGTGAGTGTCTGTGTACTATGTACTGTTTATAATATTTATATTTTATATATAGAAAAAACAGTACATTTCCGTATGTTTTTTAATCAACGCTAACTATCCGTCTTCGCTTCGCTTGACGGAACTCGCTTCGCTCGCGGTCTTGTTTTTGGGTTGTTGGAACGTGCCCGTCATTCTTGATGCATGTTCCAGTTCCCTTTAATCGTAGGAAGACTTAATCCCACTTTTTGCTTGGCTGAGACCTCTTCATATTGGCTTCCAGAAGTCGCTTACGAATATCTGTTGCAACCGCCTAACTTTTACCTACCTTCCTTGCTCGGTCAAGACCTTCTTTAGTTCTCTATGCAATGTGTAGTCTATTGATATAATTAGTATTTTATTCGAGATTATGTAATTGTGTGAAAAAGGATGAAAAACACACTTTTTGTATTAGCATTAGCCTCCGTTGACCTGCTCCCCGTTGATTAGTACACCCCGATGTTAGTAATGTCTTCATAAGCCACATGAGGACATCCCCATGAAGAAGCGTTTTTCCGACGAACAG